>DASSML010000228.1:0-7831 GCA_035688895.1 Gemmatimonadales bacterium | reverse complement strand
CCGGCGGTGAACGCGGCGGTGTCGGGCGAGAGCACGATCCTCCGGCGCGACATCAACCTCGGCATCGCGGTGGCGCTCGACTGGGGCCTCATCGTCCCGGTGATCCGTCACGCCGACGAGCTCTCGCTCCTCGGCCTGGCCCGGGCCATCAACGACCTGGGCGAGCGGGCGCGGAGCAAGAAGCTGAGCCCGGACGAGGTGCAAAAGGGTACCTTCACGATCACCAATCCGGGGGTATTCGGCTCGGTGATCGGCACGCCGATCATCAACCAGCCGCAGGCGGCGATCCTCTGCGTGGGGTCGATCGAGAAGCAGCCGGCGGTGGTCACCATCGACGAGACCGACTCGATCGCCATCCGGCTCCGGGGAATGCTGTCGCTCGCCTTCGATCACCGGATCGTGGACGGCGCGGACGCCGATCGCTTCATGGCCGATATCAAGGCGACGCTGCAGGAGTTCGCCGAGTCGGCCGCCTGAGATGAGCCGCGCCCTCACCGTGTCGCGGGTGCGGGTGCGGTCGCCGGATCAAGCGACGTACCTCGCGGCGGTGCGGGAGCTGGCGACCCTGGCCGAGGGCCACGGGTGGCATCTCTGGGTCTTCCGCCATCCGACCGATCGAGAGCTGTTTCTGGAGTGCAGCGAGAGCCGGAGTCCCGAATCGCATCGCTCGGTGTCCGTCCGCTCCGCTGACGAGCAGGCTGTGGAAGAACGGATTCGCGCCGTGGCGGAGTATGAGCCGCGGGCCTGGGAGCTGTGGGAGGAGGTCAGGTAGCATGCCCCGACGGATCATCGACGTGGACGGCGTCCAGTGGGAGGTCGCCGTCAGCGGTCGCAACACGCAGTACACCAAGGACGAGTTCGGCCTGGTCTTCACCCGCGGCACCGGCCCCGGGCGGGAGCAGCGCGTCACCCGCTACTCCCCACTCGGCGCCAAGAGCCGCGAGCTGTCGCTCCGACAGTTGAGCGACCGGGAGCTGGCCGACCTCCTGGCCCATTCGCAGCCGGCCTGGACCGCCCCCGAACTGGGCTACCGGCGCTGACCGCGACCGGGCAGGCGCCGCCAGGCACGACGGTCGACCTCCACGTCCACTCGACCGCCTCCGACGGGCGGCTCGCGCCCGCCGCGGTGGTGCAGCGCGCGGCCGCGGCCGGCCTTGGCGCCGTCGCCCTCACCGATCACGACACCCTCGCCGGCGTCCCCGAGGCGCTGGTGGCCGGCGAGCGGTTGGGGATACGAGTGGTGGCCGGCTGCGAGTTCAGCGCGGCGGCGCCCTGGGGTGAGATGCACGTTCTGGGGTACTTCCTGCCCAGCGAGTCTCCCGACCTCGAAGCCTTCCTGGCGCGCTGCCGGGCCGACCGGGTCCGGCGGGGACGGGAAATGGTGACGCGGCTCAACGCCCTCGGCGTGGCCCTCGACTTCGACGATGTCCTGCGCCACGCCGACGGCGGCGCGGTGGGCCGGCCTCATGTGGCCCGCGCCATCGTCAGCCGCGGCGGCGCCGTCCACGTGAGCGACGCCTTCGACCGCTACATCGGGCGCGGGCGCCCTGCGTTCGTGGAGAAGGTCCTGCCGCAGTTCGGCGAGATCGCGGCCCAGGTGCACGCGGTGCGCGGACTCGTCTCCATCGCCCATCTCAAGGATCGGGGCACCCGCTCCTTCATCGAGCGGCTCAAGTTCGAAGGCCTCGACGCGGTGGAGACCCGGCATCCGAGCCACGACGGCGAGCTGCGCTCCCGCCTCACCGATATCGCGCTCCGGCTGGGACTGCTCCGCACCGGCGGCAGCGACTGGCACGGCGATCCCGAGCCGGGCGGCACCCACGGGGCCCTCGGCTCACAGGAGGTGCCGCTGGAATGGCTGGAGCGCCTGGAACAGGTCCGCGCGGCCCGGCCCGCGGCCGCCGTGGGATGAGCACGCTGATCGCGCCGGGCACGCCGGCGCCCGACTTCACCGCGCCCGCCTCGGACGGCCACACCTACCGCCTGGAAGAGCTCCTGCGCGAGAGCCGCGTGCTGTTGGTCTTCTACCCCGGCAACGATACTCCCGGCTGAAACCGCCAGCTCTCCGCCGTGCGCGATGAGATCGAGCGGTACCGCCGGTGCGATGTCCGGCCGTTCGGGGTGAACCCGGCGTCCGCCGAGCGCCATGCCGGTTACGCCGCCCGGCTCAAGCTCCCGTTTCCGCTCCTCTCCGACGCGGGCCTCGGGATCAGCCGGAGCTACGGAGCGGTCCGGCCCGACGGCTCCGCGATCGCGCGCTCGGTCTGTCTGGTGGACCGCAACGGGATCGTGCTCTACAGTCAGTCGGGGGCACCCGGGGCCGACCTGAGTCTGGGAGGACTGAAGTGCCGATGAGTGAGACCCACGACTTCACCGGCCGCACCGTGATCGTGACCGGCGTCGGCCGCGCGGGACAGATCGGGAACGCCGTCGCCCTGAGCTTCGGGAAGGCCGGCGCCAAGATCGTGGCCTGCGACCTCAACGCCGTCGGCGTCGCCACCCGGGTACGGGAGTTCGCCGAGCAGGGCGTGGACGCCCGGCCCTGTGCCGGCGACCTCACCCAGCCCGACGTCGCCTCGCTCGCGGTGGAAACCGCGCTCAAGCACTTCGGCCGGCTCGACGTGGTGGTGAACCTCGCGGGCGGGCTCACCACCTACGGTCCCATCGAGGAGCTCAGCGTCGCCGCGCTCGATCGGGAGGTGGCGATCAATCTGAAGACCACGGTGCTCGTGTCTCAGGCCGCGATTCCGGCACTGGCCGAGACCCAGGGATGCATCGTCAACGTCGCCTCCATCGCCTACTTCGAGCCGCAGAGCCCGATGGCGGTCTACTCCGCGGCCAAGGCGGCGGTGGCCGGCTTTACCCGGAGTCTGGCCATCGAGCTCCAGCATCGGCGGATCCGGGTGAACGCGATCGCCCCGGGGATGGTGCGCACGGCCGACAACGTGGCCGCGGCGGGCGATTCTCCCGCCTACGTCGAGCTGGGCGACATCACCCGCGGCATCCTGGCGCTGGCCGCGCCGGGCGCGGGGATGACCGGCGAGATCCGGCGCATCGCGCCCAGCGGCGCCGGCGGCTGATGGAGCTGAGCGGGAGGGTCGCGCTGGTGACCGGCGCTGGACGTCGGCTCGGGCTGGCGCTGGCGGAGGCGCTCGCCGGTCGCGGGATGACGATGGCGCTGCACCACCATGTGTCGGCCGACGGTGCACGCGCCCTGCGCGATCGCGTCACCGGGGCCGGCGGCACCGCCGAGTGCTTCGCCGCCGATCTCACCGACCCGGTGGCCGCCCGCGAGCTCCCGCGCCGGGTCGCCGAGCGATTCGGCCGGCTCGACGTGCTGGTCAACTCCGCCGCCGTCATGCACCGCCTCGGCTTCGAGGAGACCAGCCCCGAGCAGTACGACGCCACCTTCGACCTCAACCTCCGCGCCGTCTTCTTCTGCACCCAGGGCGCGGCCCCCGCGCTGCGAAAGGCTCGGGGCAAGATCGTCAACATGGCCGACCTCGGCGGGCTCGAGCCCTGGCCCGGGTTCGCCGCCCACTCGGTCAGCAAGGCCGGGGTGGTGATGCTCACCAAGGTCCTCGCTCGCGCGCTCGCCCCCGACGTCACGGTGAACGCCATCGCGCCCGGCGCCGTGCTGGTGCCCGACGAGTATGACGCCGCCGAGCGGGACCGGCTGGCCCGCACCACGCCGCTCGCCCGGCTGGGCCGGCCGGAGGACGCGGTGGCCGCCCTGCTGTACCTGCTCGAGAACGGCGATTACGTCACCGGCGACGTGCTGGTGGTCGATGGCGGCCGACTCCTCCGCTAAGGTCCTGCTCCGGGACGTCGCGATCGTGGGCGGCGGGTGCTACGGCACCTTCTACGCCGGCCAGCTGATCCAGGCCCGGGAGCGGGGGAAGGCCGACTACCGCCGCCTCCTGGTCATCGATCGCGACCCGGAGTGCCGTTTCGCCCGGGAGGTCGGACCGGGCGACGACCGCGAGCTGCTGGTGGAGGACTGGGACCGGTTCTTCGACCGCTGGCTCGCCCGGGACGACGACGGCGCGGGCGACGCCATCGTCCCTTCGCCGCTCATGCCCCATCTCATGTTCGGCTGGCTCTCTCGCCGGGCGCGCGCGCGCTGGCCCGGGCGCCTGGTCGAGCACCGCCCGCTCGAGCCCGAGGCCGAGACCCCCTACGACATGCTCGCGCCGGACGGCACGCGATACGTCTCCTTTGCCGACTGGCTGTGCCCGGTGCATTGCATCGAGCCCGCGACCTGCCCGGTGATCCGGGCTCCCCGAAGCTGGGAGATGTCCGACGCCGCTGAGCGGCTGGTGGAGCGTCGCTCGCGACAGGCGCCGTCGGCCGGTCCGGTCCTCTTCGTCTGCCGCCACCGGGTCCACGGGGTAGGGATGTTCGACGTCTCGTCGGTGCTGGCCGGAGACGTGACCGTGGCCAATGCCGGCGCAGCCGGCGAGGTGGGGGTGCTCGTCGGCACCGTCTCGGCGTGCCATGGGGCGTTGAGCCTCCTGCACTTGGGCGGACCGGCCTGACCCGGCGGCGGCTGCGGGAACCCTTGGGCGTTCTATATTTGGACGATGCCCGAGCCGGGCGCGCCGCCTTCCGCGGCGGGGCCGGCCCGTGGGCACACCGAGGCAGGGGAGTCGCATGACCCGCATGGAGGAGCTCGATCTCATCATCATCGGCGCCGGGCCCGCCGGGCTCTGCGCGGCGATGTACGCCGGCCGGGGGATGCTCAAGGCGGTGGTCCTCGAGCGCGGCGTGCCGGGCGGCGAGCTGCTCAATACCGAGTGGATCGACGACTACCCCGGCTTCGAGCACATCCTTGGCCGGGAGCTGGCCGCCAAGATGGCCGACCACGCCGCGCGGTTCGGGGCCGATATCCGGCAGGAGAACGTGGAGACGATCGCCCGGCGGCCGGACGGGACCTTCGAGGTCACCACGTCGACCGGGAACATCTATGAGGCCCCGGCGGTGATCCTCACGGCCGGGGGCACCCCGACCAAGCTGGACGTGCCTGGGGAGTTGGAGTACGCCGGCCGCGGGGTGTCCTACTGCGCGGTGTGCGACGGCGCGTTCTTCAAGGGAGAGACGCTGGCGGTGATCGGCGGCGGCGACGCGGCGGTGGAAGAGGCCGACTACCTGACCCGGTACGCTTCGAAGGTGTACGTCATTCACCGTCGCGACGAATTCCGGGCATCGAAAATCCTCCAGGAGCGGCTCTTCGCCAATCCCAAGATCGAGGTGATCTGGAACAAGCGGGTCACCGAGCTCAAGGGCGGACCGGCGGGGCTGCAGTCGGTCGAGCTGGAGGACACCGTGACCGGTCGCCACTCGTCGCTCGCGGCCAACGGGTGCTTCATCTTCATCGGGTTCCGGCCCAACAGCGGGCTGATCCGGGAGCACTTCGATCACGACCCGTCGGGCTACATCATCACCGACGATCGCATGATGACGTCCATCCCCGGACTCTTCGCGGCCGGCGACCTGCGGGTCCAGCTCACCCGCCAGATCACCACGGCGGTGGGCGACGCGACCACGGCGGCCATAGCGGTGGAGAAGTACCTGGCCGACCGGAGGTCCCGAATAGAGGACAAGGCGAGTGCCGGTGTCTGATCTCGAGATCGTCTCCCTGCCCAACGGGCGGTTCGCCGAGAACTGCTACCTGGCGGCCGATCGGGATACCCGTGAGGCGGTGATCATCGACCCGGGTGAGGAGCCGGAGACGTTCCTGGCCGAGCTCGACACCCGGGGCTGGACCCTGCGCGCCATCTGGCTCACCCACGCCCACATCGACCACATCCTCGGCGTCGAGGCGGTGAAGCAGGCCACCGGGGTGCCCCTCCATCTCCACCCGGACGACCGGCCGCTGTACGAGGCGTTGCCCCAGTTCGCCGAGTGGGCGGGCCTGCAGGTCGCCGCGCCGCCGGCGCCAGAGTGCGAGCTCCGGCCGGGTGAGCGGGTCCGGGTCGGACGCTGCGAGTTCGAAGTGCGGCATACGCCCGGCCACTCCCCGGGCAGCGTCAGCTTCGTGGGCCATGGGGTCGTGTTCGGCGGCGACGTGCTCTTCAACGGCTCGATCGGGCGCACCGATCTGCCCGGCGGCGATCACGCCACCCTCCTCGCCAGCATCCAGACCCACTTCCTTTCGCTTCCCGACAGCACGGTGGTCTACAGCGGGCACGGCCCCGAGACTACGATCGGCGTGGAGCGCCTGACCAACCCCTGGCTCACCGGGAGCCTCCGGGCGTGAGTCCCTCGGCGGTGGTGCCCTGTGAGGCGGAGCCCCCGATGACGGCGCCACGGTGTCAGCGCTGTGGGTTCGAGCTGCGCGCGACCCGGCCGATGGGCTGCAAGAATCCCTGCGCCAATTGCGGCACGGTCTATCCTCTGGGGGACTGTTCTGACTGATCGCGCTGCCACCGGAATCCTCGATCTCGAGCCGATCGCGGGTGCCGCTCCGGCGGCGCTCGACATCGCCCGGATCGCGCTCCCGCCTCGGCTTCGGCCGGGGGCGTCGGTGGGCGTGCTCGACATCACCGAGTTCTTCGGCGACACCACCGGCGGGGTGCGGACCTACCTGCTGGAGAAGGCGCAGTACGTCCAGCGCCACGCCGAGCTCCGCCAGGTGCTGGTGGTGCCCGGCGCGCGGGACGAGATCCTGGAGGCCGGGGGCGTGCGCTGCTACCGGCTGCACGGGCCGTACATCCCCACCCAGAAGCCCTACCGCTTCATGCTCGCCACTCGCTCGACCAGCCGGATCGTGGCCCACGAGCGGCCGGATCTCATCGAGGTCGGCAGCGCGTGGTGCGCGCCCTGGCTGGTGCACCTCGCCACCCGACAGCTCCGGGTGCCGGCGGTCTGGTTCTACCACAGCAACTTCCCCCGAGTCATCGCGCCCCGGCCGCGCGACGCCGGATGGGCGCGCCGCACCGCCACCGATCTGGCCTGGCGCTACGTCCGGCGTCTGGGCCGGATGGTCGAAGCGACCATCGCGCCTTGCCGCGCGCTCGCCGATGAGCTGAGCGAGGCCGGCCTTCGGAACGTCACCCACGTCCCGCTCGGCGTGAACCTGGAGCGTTTCACCCCCGCGCGCCGTGCCCACGCCGCCGATACCCGCGTCCGCTTCGGCCTCGGCGATCGCCCGTTCGCCCTGTACGTGGGCCGGATGTCCCTGGAGAAGGACCTGGAAGTGATGCTGGACGCCTGGCCCGAGGTGGAGCGCCGCACCGGCGTCCGCCTGGTGCTGGTCGGCATGGGCCCGGCGCGCCGGCGCCTCATGCGGAGCACCGGCGGCCAGCGCGCGCTATGGCTGCCGTTCGAGGCGGACCGGGACCGCCTGGCCGACCTTTACGCCGCCGCCGAGCTGGTAGTCGCCCCCTGTCCCATCGAGACCTTCGGACTGGCCGCACTCGAGTCGCTGTCGAGCGGCGTGCCCGTGCTCGCAGCCGACCGCGGCGGGGTGGCGGAGACGGTCGAGCGCTCCGGCGGGGGCCGCCACTTCGCCGCGGGCGACCGCGCCAGCCTGGCCGAGACGGCCGTGGCGATGCTCCAGGGCGATCGGGCGGCTCTCGGCGCGCGAGGGCGGCAGTATGCCGCGGCGCATCACGGCTGGGACGGAATCTTCGATCGGCTCTTCGAGGTATACCGGCGAGTCCTCCACCGGTGAGTCTGCTGGTCTCGATTCACGACGTGACCCCGGCGCTCGCGCCGGCGGTCGAGCGGCTGTGGGGCCTCTGCGCCGAGCGCGGCATCGTACCCGCCCTTCTGGTGGTTCCCAATTGGCATGGCGAATGGGATCTCGCGCGGCATCCCGAGTTCGTGC
>DASSML010000227.1:0-3702 GCA_035688895.1 Gemmatimonadales bacterium | reverse complement strand
ACGACCGGCGCGGATCGGAGCCATCCGCCGACGCCCGGCGCGCCGCCGGCGACGAAGTTTCCCGAGCTGGAGCGGGCGACCCTGTCCAACGGCCTCAAGGTGGTGCTGGCCGAGCGCCGCTCGATTCCGCAGGTCCGCTTCGACCTGCTGCTGGATGCCGGCTTCGCGGCCGACCAGAATGTCGTGCCCGGCACGGCGAGCATGACCATGGCGATGCTCGACGAAGGCACCCGCGCCCGCACGGCTATAGGTATCAGCGATCGGCTGAGCGGACTGGGGGCCATCCTCGCGACCGGGTCGCGGCTGGACGTCTCCAGCGTGTCGCTCGCGACGCTGCGGGAGGGCCTGGACTCCGCCCTCGCCGTCTACGCCGACGTCATCCTGCATCCGTCGTTCCCGGCCACCGATTTCGAGCGGCTCCGGCGCCAGCGACTGGCGCAGATCCAGCAGGAGAAGGCCGATCCGGTGGGCATGGCGCTTCGGGTGTTCCCCGGGCTGCTCTACGGTCCGGGGCACGCGTATTCGCTGCCGTGGACCGGGTCGGGAACGGAGGAATCGACCAAGCGGCTCACCCGCGATGACCTGATCCGCTTCCACCAGACCTGGTTCAAGCCCAACCATGCGACGATCGTCGTTGTGGGCGCGACCACGATGGCGGAGATCCGGCCCAAGCTGGAGCGGCTCTTCGCCGGCTGGAAGCCGGGCGAAGTTCCCACCAAGAACATCGCCACCGTGACGCAGCAGCCGCGCTCGACCGTGTACCTGCTCGACCGGCCCGATGCGATCCAGAGCCTGATCCTGGTCGGCAATGTCGCGCCGCCCAAGGCCAACCCCGACGAGCCGGCGATCGAGACGATGAACCAGATCCTGGGAGGAACGCCGACCGCGCGTCTCAACCTCAACCTGCGCGAGGACAAGCACTGGTCGTACGGCTCGTTCTCGTTCTTCCGCGACGCCCGGGGCCAGCGGCCCTTCATGGCCTACGCGCCGGTGCAGACCGACAAGACGGTCGAGGCCCTGGGTGAGCTCCGGAAGGAGCTCTCGGGCATCGTCGAAGCGCGGCCGCCGACGGCGGAGGAGCTGGCCCGGGCCCAATCGTCGCTCACCCTGACGCTGCCAGGGAGCTGGGAGACGATGGACGCGGTCGCCGGATCGATCGACGACATCGTCACCTTCGGCCTGGACGATCGGTATTTCGACGGCTACGCCGACCGGATTCGGGCGCAGACGCTGGCGACCGTCACCGCGGCGGCCGGCGAGACGATCCACCCGGACCACCTGGTGTGGGTGATCGTGGGCGACCGGGCCAAGATCGAGCAGGGCGTTCGCAATCTCGGCCTGGGTGAGATTCGCCTCATCGATGCGGACGGCAAGCCGCTGGGGCCCACGTGAGCGGCGGACCGCTCACCGCCGCAGTAGTGGTGCTCGCGGCCATCCTGATGATCTTCTTGCCGGAGGACGCCGCGGCCCAGCGCCGCAGCCAGACGCCCGGCTTCTTCGAGGGACCGATCTCGGTCGGGATCCGGAGCGGCCGCGCCTTCACGGACAAGGCGTGGACCGTCGGGGGCCAGGTGGAGCTCCCGCTCCGCGGCAACATCAAGCTCCGGCCCAGCGGCGATCTGGTCTTCCCGGACCACGCGGGCATGGGCTATCAGGCCAACGGCGACGCGGTGCTCTACCTGGGACAGGGCGGCGGACTCTACGTCGGCGGGGGCGCTGCGCTGGTGCACCGCCACGGCGGCGACACCGAGACGGGCTACAACGGCCTTTTCGGGCTCAGCACCGCACAGTCCCAGCAGACGACCAAGGGATTCATCGAATTCCGCTGGACCCGCATCAACGACGATACGCCGTTCATGGCGGCGATCGGATTCATGCACCGGCTGTAACCAGGAGTATTTCATGCCGACGAGCACTGCGAACGCCGTGTGGGAGGGGGGACTGAAGAACGGGAACGGCAAGTTCACCGCCAAGTCCGGGGCCTTCCACGGCAACTACAACTTCGGAACCCGCTTCGAGGGCGAGAAGGGGACCAATCCCGAGGAGCTGATCGCGGCCGCCCATGCGGCCTGCCTCAGCATGGCGCTGGCGGCGGGGCTGGAGGCGGGGGGCACGCCCGCCACCCGGATCGCGACGACCGCCAAGTGCACGGTGGAGAAGGCGGGCAATGGGTTCCGGATCACCAAGATGAGGCTGGAGGTTCGAGGCCAAGTTCCCGGCATCGACGCGGCGGGCTTCGCCAAGGCGGCGGAGGCGGCCAGGGATGGCTGCCCCGTCTCGCAGGCGCTCAAGGGAAACGTCGAGTTCGACCTGGACGCGAGGCTGGCATAGATCCGGTCTGCCACACGCTGGTCGGCGCCGGCCTGGCCCGGAGCGGGCTGGGCCGGCGCACTGCGTGGGGCACCCTGACGCTGCTCATCGGGGCCAACCTTCCCGACGTGGACGTGCTGGCGTACTGGGACGGCCCGCTCGGCGACCTGGCATTCCGGCGCGGATGGACCCATGGCATTCCGGCGCTCTTCGTCTGGCCCTTCCTGCTGACCGGCCTGATGCTCCTGCTCGACCGGCTCGTCCGTGCCTGGCGACCTGGTCTCGAAGTCCCGCACGCCCGCGAGATCCTGCGGCTCTCGGCGATCGCCATCGTGTCTCACCCCATTCTCGACACGCTCAACACCTACGGCGTCCGGTGGCTGATGCCGTTCGACGGCCGCTGGTTCTACGGCGACACCCTGTTCATCGTAGACCCCTGGATGTGGCTGGTGCTGGCGCTGGGGGTCGGGCTGAGCCGGGGTGGGCGAGATCGTGCCGCTCGGCTGGGCCTCGCGGCCGCATCGGCCTATGTGCTGGTGATGGTCGGGCTGGCCCTGGCGGGACGCCGGGTGGCTTCGGCTGAGCTGATGGCGATGGGCGGTGGACCGGTGCAGCAGCTGCTCGTCGCCCCGGTGCTGGCCGACCCATTCACCCGCCGGGTCGTCGCCCGGCAGGCGGACGGCTATCGCACCGCGACGTTCCACTGGCTGAGGCGACCGCACATCGACCCAGCGTCGGTCCGGCGCTTCCCCGCGCCGAGCGCCGCGGATCCCGCGCTCCTTGCGGCGGCGCGGACCATCCCGGGACGCCGCTTTCTGGGCTGGGCGCGGTTTCCGATGGTGCAGGTCGAGCAGCGCGCCGAGGGCGACGTCGTCCACATCGTCGACCTGCGCTATCGGGAACGCGCCGGACCGGGCTTCGCGGTGGTCTCGGTTCCCCTTCCCGCTACTCCGAGGTGATCGAGTAGCGGATCAGGACGTCCTCCACGAACTCGGCGGCGATCCGGCCGGCACCGCTCCGGTATCTTCGGGTGATCACCGTAAGCGCGCCTTCCTTCCGCTCGGTGCTGTCGACGGCGGCGCCCAGCAGTGCCTCCATCTCTGCGGTCGTCATCCCCTTCCGCGGCAGGCTGGCGCCCGGTGCCGCTGCCGCGGTGGTCGGCATGCCGGCGAGCAGGGGCGCCCCGTCGGCTCGCTCGAACGTCACGTAGTCCGCCAGGACCGCCTGGAGACCGGCAGGCGTCAGCATGGAGGCGGGCAGCGAATCGCGGAAGCGGACATTGAATCGGGAGCCACCATCGAGCCGCCGCTGGCGGATGCTCTCCTTCTTCTGCTCCTGAGCATCGGCCACTTCGGCCCGGTTGCGGGCGTCTTCCCGCTCCCGATCGTCGCG
>DASSML010000226.1:0-3643 GCA_035688895.1 Gemmatimonadales bacterium | reverse complement strand
GTCTGCGGGCGCGAAAACACGGAGCCGAGGAAGGATTCTCGCGGAGCCGGCGACCCGATAACGCCGCACGCGAGGTCCGACCTCGGCTCTTTCGCTGCGTCAGATCGCCCGGCAGGGGCCTTTCAGGTCATCCACCACCACCTTCACGATCCCACGGCCATTGATCACCACGTGCAGGGGTGTCTTGACCGCGAGGGTGTGGGAGAAAACAGCGGGAGCGACGTCGGGACCGCATCCCCAACGGCGCGGCCACAAGGTGTGCTCTTGCTCGGCGGGCGACAAGAGTGGCGCGCTCGCCACTGCGAGCGACGTGTGACGCGCGTTGTGTAGCGCGGCGCTGCGACACCGGCGCGCCGAGTCCTAGCATTGGCACCCGTACCTCGGCAGATTGGGGCACGGGTTCATTCTGCGGCTCGCCCTCCCGACACAACGCATCCGCCCGCCGCGCGCTCTGCCCGCACGCGTGGCAGCTCGTTGGGCCGGCACTCAGTCGCACCACGCTATTCCCCACGGAGCATCCATGCGGCGACTGCTCGTGCTGGCGCTGGCGCTTGGACTGAGCGCCTGCGGCAATGACGATTCCTCCGGCCCCAACGATTCCAATCAGCTCGTCGTTGGCGCTCTTCTTTCACTCACGGGCCCGGGCCGCACCCTGGGCCAGACCAGCGACGCCGCGCTCCAGCTCGCCGCCGACGACCTGAACGCCCAGCTCAGCGCCGCGGGCTCGCCGACCAGGGTCAGCCTCCGGATCGAGGACACCGGCCTCGATCCGGCGGTCGCCCTGGAGCGGATCACCACTCTGGCCAACCAGGGCGTCCGGATCTTCATCGGTCCCCAGTCCAGCTCCGAGATCGCCGCGATCAAGGCTTTCGCCGACAGCGCGGGGGTCATCATTCTGAGCCAGGGCAGCACCGCGGGCTCGCTCTCCATCCCGGACGACAACGTGTTCCGCCTGGTGCCGGACGACGCCGAGGAAGGCGCGGGGACGGTGGCGCTGCTCCAGGAGGACGGCATCCAGACCGTGGTCCCGCTCTGGCGCGAGGACGCCGGCAACCAGGGTCTCCACGATGCCGTCGAGCGGCTGTTCGAGGCGGCGGGCGGCACGGTGACCGCGGGAGCCAGCTACGCGCCGGGAACGACGGACTTCGCGACGCCGCTCGCGACGATCAAGCCGGAGATCGAAGCGGCCGTCGCTCAGGGCGGCGCCTCGACCGTCGCCGTGTACTTCGCGGCGTTCGAGGAAAGCGCCGTCGGGGTCCTCGCCGCCGCGAGCGCGGACCCCGTCTTCGCCCAGGTCAGGTGGTATGGCGGCGACGGCATGGTGCAGAGCTCGCTGGTGGTCGCCGATCCCGACGCCGCGGGCTTCGCCGCGGCGACGCAGCTGCGGGCCCCGACCTACGGTCTGGCCGACGCGCTGCTCCAGGAGCACGCCGACCTGATCGACGCCATCGAAGCGAGGAGCGGCGGCCTGCCGGCCGACGCGTTCACGCTCGCCGCCTACGACGCCCTGCACCTGGCGACGCTCGCCTACGCGGAGGTGGGCCTCGGGTCGATCGAGGACTACCGCGCGGAGCTGCTCCGCCAGGCCGAGACGTACACCGGGGCGACGGGGCCCACCACGCTGAACGCCAACGGCGATCGGGCCGTAGGGGACTACGACTTCTACCAGGTTTGCCCGGGCTCGCCGGCCACGTGGAATCGGGTGTCCGCCTACCGGGCGGCCACCGGGACGATCGCCAGCCTGGGAGGATGCTGACCGAGCGGCGCTTCAACTCGATGCCGATTGGAGCCGGGCACATGCAGCTACTCGATTTCACTCCCGGTCGCGCGGCGCCGATTCCCGACTACGATAGCCACGACGCGTATGCGCTCCCGCTGGCTGACGGCCGGGGCGAAGGCCATGTCTACTGCATCCGGATCGAGCCGGGTGGGGCCATCGGCCCGCACGAGGCATCCTTCGGTCAGCTCTTTCTGGTCGTGGCCGGCAGCGGCTGGGTCAGCGGTGGCGACGGCGCGCGGCAGCCACTGGGCGTCGGCCGCGGCGCATTCATCGGCCGCGGCGAGGTACACGCGAAGGGCAGCGACAGCGGGTTGACGGCGATCATGGTGCAGCTGACGGATCTGACCGTCGCGCCGATTGCGCCAGGGCCGAGCAGATAGGTTGGACGAGTGGAGACGGCAGACGTCGTTTGGACGATCGGGCATTCTACGCGGACGCTCGAGAGCTTCCTCGGCCTTCTGGTGGAGAATGGGATCGAGGCAGTGGTCGACGTTCGGCGTTACCCGGGCTCTCGGCGTTGGCCCCACTTCGCCCGGGAGTCGCTCGCGAGGGCACTCGACGAGTGCGGACTCGCCTACCTGTGGCTCCCCGAGCTCGGCGGACGGCGTTCCCCCAGGGCAGATTCAATCAACACGGCCTGGCGCAGTCCGGCCTTCCGAGGCTACGCGGACTACATGGCGACGGAGGCGTTCGCCGAGGGTCTCGATCGGCTCGTCAACCTGGCTTGCGGGCTGCGGACGGCGGTGATGTGTGCCGAGGCAGTGTGGTGGCGCTGTCACCGCGGGCTGATCGCCGATGCGCTTCGCCGGCTGGGATTCGATGTGATCCATATCCTGGGACCAGGTTCCACGGCTTCGCATCCCTACACGGCGGCGGCTCGGATCGTGGGCGGTCGCCTCAGCTACGCGGCCGGCTGACGCAGAGTTCCGAGGAGGAGGCCGGGCTTGCGCGCGTGCGGCCGACGCGCAATTCGTTAGGTAACCGGGAGGAGCTATGGTGAATGGCAAGACCCCGCTCTATCTCACGGTCGTCGTCCTCGTTCTGATCGGCGCCGCGGTCCTGCTGGTCCAACCATACACCGCCGATTTTCCGGGCACCGACTACGCACAATCGGCTCGCCGCTTTCTCCGGGCCGCCCAGCACCGGGATTCGGTGGCACTCGAGGCGGTCTCCGCGTCGCCGGCGGCGGTCGAGTGGGCCCTCCACGTCGCCCGCGCCCATCCGGATTCGCTGGCCGCCTGGGCCGGGCGCACCTCTACCTTTGTCACCGCCCATCGGGCCGATACCGCGGAGGTGCTGGTGTATCCCGATGCGGACCCGTGCAGCAAAGTGCCGATCGTGCTGACGTTCATCGGGTCCCGAAGCCACGCCAAGGTCGTCCACGCGAGCTCGGCCTGTCTCCAGGCCGCGCGATAGTCCTCGGCGGCGGAAGGGAGTGCCGATGCCAGCGCGCGCGTCACGTCGCGACGAGCTCCAGACCCTTCCGGGCATCGGACCCAGCCTGGCCGCCGATCTGCGCGCGCTGGGCGTGCGGCGGGTGGCCGACCTGAAGCGGCGGGACCCCGAGCGACTCTACTCGCAGCTCAATCGGCTCCGCGGCGCGCGCCAGGATCCGTGTGTGCTCTACGCCTTTCGCTGCGCCGCCTACGCGGCCCGGACTGCCCGGCCCAGGTCGGAGCTGCTCAAGTGGTGGAACTGGAAGGATCGTGCGATGCGCGCTGCTTCCCAACCGAGACGACCGCCCGCGTGAGCGAGGTCAGCGTCCGCTACATCGTCACCGACCTCGACGCAGCGGTCGCGTTCTACACCGGGCATCTCGACTTCGCGGTCGAAATGCGTCCCGCTCCCACCTTCGCCATGTTG
>DASSML010000225.1:0-5678 GCA_035688895.1 Gemmatimonadales bacterium | reverse complement strand
GCGGGGGGATCGGGAGATGAGCACCTGCGAGATGCTCGCGGTCATCCATGATGCCGACCGGGAACGTGCGGAAACGATCCGGGACCGACGCGAGCTGCTTCTGGGCGACCTGCGCACCCTGCTGGCCCTTCCGGCCTACGTGGTGCGGAATAACTCCCTGCCCGACCGCCCCACCCCAGTCTACTGTCGCTGGATCGAGTCGCTGGAGCACCTGGTCCTCCCCAAGCCGGTAGAGGCACAGACACCTGCACGGGGCGCGGGGGCTGAGGGGCGCGGGGGCGCAGCACTGTGGCAACAGGGGCAGGACACGGTGCGGCGCCCCAAGGCGGCGCCGCCGAAGCCGTTTGCGCCGCGCGAGCTGCCGGGACAGGGCAAGCCGCCGGCCCGGGTTCAGCAGCCTGGAGCGGTCAAGGCGCCGGCGGGCGGGACACCCGCGCTGCCGGGTCAGGCACCGGTGCCGGGCAGGGCAACCGTGCCGGGCCAGCGTCCCGTGCCGGGCGGAGCCCGCCTGCAGGAAGAGCGCACCCGGCTTCAGTCCCCCCGACCTCGCGCCCCTGCACCCCCGCGCCCCACCGGGCCGACGCTGTCCAACTGGTCTCTCACCGCAACCGCGGTGGACCGAGGCGACGATGCCGCCCGCCGGGCCGATCGCTTCTGGGTCGAAGTGCACAAGAAATGGGCGATCAGCTTCGCCTGCATGTCGTTCGTCATCATCGGCATCGTGATGGCGGTGCGGTTTCCGCGCGGCGGAATCGGCCTGGTGATCGGCGGGGGGCTGCTGGTCTTCTCGGTGCACTACGTCGGGCTCACCGCCGGCGAGAGCCTGGCCGACCGCGGGCTCATGTCTCCGTGGCTCGCCATGTGGGCGCCCAATATCGTCCTGACCATCCTGGGCCTGATCGGGCTGGTGCGCCTCAGCCGGGAATCGGGCTCGACCCGGGGCGGCGATTTCCAGGAGGTGCTCGACAGCATCCGCCACCTGTTCCGCCGACTGCGGCGGCGCCGGCGCAGCCACGAGACGGCATGATCCTCCGAGCGCTTGATCGATACGTGCTGGGAAGCTGGGTGCGCATCTTCGTGCTCACCTCGCTCGGCTTCCCCCTGGTGTCGATCATGATCAACCTGACCGACAACCTGAACAAGCTGCTCGACCGCGGTCTCACCATGCAGCAGATCGCGTGGAGCTACGTGTACTCGATTCCCGAGAACATGTTCATCGTCATGCCGGCGGCGGTGCTGTTCGCGACCGTGTTCACCGTGGGCGCGATGGGCCGCTATAGCGAGCTCACCGCGGCCAAGGCGAGCGGGCAGAGCTTTCATCGCCTGATGCTGCCCGTCTTCGTGGCGGCGGCCTGCGCCACGGGGCTCGCCTTCATGGTCGGCGAGATGGCGCCCGGGGCCACCGCCAAGGAGCAGGAGCTGCAGAAGTCCGTAGCCGCGCGCCCCACCCGCAGCCGCTTCAACTTCGTGTACCGCGGCGACCAGGGCTGGGTGTACACCATCCGCTCGCTCGACGTGATCAACCGCCAGCTCAAGCAGATCATGTTCGAGCGCCAGGGTGAGGGCGCCGAGTATCCGGCGATGGTGATCACCGCCGACAGCGCGAGCTGGGACACCACCCGGCAGATGTGGCGGGTGCGCGAGGGCGCGAGCCGGTTGATCGCAGGGCCGGGCAAGCAGGCGACGTTCGCCTTCCGCACCATGCGCCTCAGGGCGCTGACCCAGTCGCCCGCGGACCTGCTGGCCGAGCCCAAGGCCCCCGACGAGATGCGCTACGCCGAGCTGGGGCGCTACATCGATGCGCTGCGCCGCTCGGGCAACGACGCCAACAAGCTCATCGTCGAGCGTGCACTCAAGGTGGCGCTGCCCGCCACCTGCCTGATCATCGCGCTGTTCGGCGCGCCCCTGGGCATCACCAACCCCCGTGCCGGCGCCGCGGTCGGCATCGCCCTCAGCCTCGGCACCACGGTGCTGTTCCTGCTCCTCACCCAGATCATGAAGGCGGTCGGGTCCGGAGGGGTGGTGGACCCAGTGGTTGCCGCCTGGCTGCCGAACCTGGTGTTCCTGGCGGCCGGGCTGGTGCTGTTGGCGCGGACGAGGACGTAGGGGCGCCGGGGCGCCGGGGCGCCGGGGCGCCGGGGCGCCGGGGCGCCGGAAGCTACTCGCTACCACTATCCACCGTCCGCCCGTCCACCCGTGCGCCCTGTATATTTCCCGCCATGACTTCCCACCGCCCCGTCATCGTCGGCACGGGCATCGCCGGGTTGTGGACTGCCTGGCGTCTCGCGTCGGAAGGACGGAGCACTGTGGTGCTCACCAAGGAAACCCTCGCCGACAGCGCCAGCGCCTGGGCCCAGGGTGGAATCGCCGTTGCCCTCGGCCCCGGAGACAGCCCCAGCCAGCACGCGGCCGATACCCTCGCCGCCGGCGACGGGCTGGCCGACCCCGAGGCCGTTCGCATTCTTACAAGTGAAGGCCCGGACAGGATTTACGAGCTACTGGCGCTGGGGGCTCGGTTCGATCGCGGGCCCGATGGGCGGCTGGGCTTCGGGCTCGAGGCGGCCCACACCCGGCCGCGGATCATCCACGCCGGCGGCGACCGCACCGGTGCGGCACTGATCAGCTGCCTGGCCGAGCTGATCCGCTGCCATCCCCTGGTCGAGTTGGTGGAGCACGCGGAGGTCACCCGGCTCCTCACGGACGGCGACCGCGTGGTCGGAGTAGCGGTGCTGCCCCGAGGCGGCCCCGCCTACGCCATCCCGGCCTCCGCCGTCGTGCTCGCGACGGGCGGAGTCGGCCAGCTCTACGCCGTGACCACCAATCCGCGGGTGGCCACCGCCGACGGATGGGCCCTGGCCCACCGGGCCGGCGCCCGCCTCCGCGATCTCGAGTTCCTCCAGTTCCATCCCACCGCGCTCAAGCTCTCGGGCGTCAACCCGGCTCCGCTGGTCTCCGAGGCCGTTCGCGGCGCCGGCGCGACTTTGGTCGACCAGGCGGGGCGCCGCTTCGCGCTCGATGCGGATCCCCGCGGCGAGCTCGCGCCGCGCGACGTGGTGGCGCGGGCGGTGGCGCAAGCTGATGCGGCGGGCGGAGCCTGGCTCGACGCGCGTGGCGTGACCGACTTCGCTACCCGGTTCCCCGGCATCACCGCGATGCTGGCGCAGCACCGGATCGACCCGACCCGCGACCTGATTCCGGTCGCTCCCGCCCTCCACTATGCCATGGGAGGGATTCAGACCGACCTGGAGGGGCGCTCCAGCCGCCCCGGGCTCTGGGCGGTGGGAGAGGTCGCGTCCACCGGCGTGCACGGGGCCAATCGGCTGGCCTCCAACTCGCTGCTCGAAGGGCTGGTCTTCGCCGACCGCGCGGGCCGCGCCCTGCAGGGTGGCGAGGACCGCGCCGACGCCATTCCTCCAGTGGCGGCCGAGCGGGATCCCGGCCTCGACGAGGGGTGCGAGGATGTCCGTCGGGAGATGCGGGAGCTGATGACCGCCCACGTCGGCCTGCAGCGGACCGAGGCCTCGCTGCTCCACGCCGAGCAGTCGCTCGCCGCGCTGATTGCGCGCACTCCCGAGGGGGCTTGGCGCACCCGGAATCAGCTGCTGGTGGCGAGCCTCATCACTCAGGCCGCCCGGCGCCGCCGGGAGAGCCGGGGTGGCCACCGTCGTTTGGACTATCCACCGCCCGGTCTCCGCCGGGAGACGGCATGACGGAGGTCCTGCCCCCGCCCCGGCGGCTCGAGCTGCCGGTCATCGAGCCCACCCGCGAGACGCCAGCCCAGATCACCACGTTGCAGCAGGAGATCCGCGAGCTCGCCCGCCGGCGCAAGGCGGTGGTATTGGCCCACAACTACCAGCGCCCCGAGGTCCAGGACGCTGCCGACTACGTGGGAGACTCGCTCGGCCTCTCCCGGCAGGCCGCCAAGACACCGGCGGACGTGATCATCTTCGCCGGCGTGCATTTCATGGCGGAGACCGCGGCGATTCTCTCGCCCACGAAGCGGGTGCTCCTGCCGGATCTGAAAGCCGGGTGCTCCCTCGCGGCCACGATCACCGCCGAGCAGGTACGGCAGTGGCGCGCGGAATTTCCCGACTATGTCGCGGTGGGCTACGTCAACACCACCGCCGATGTGAAAGCCGAGCTGGACTACTGCTGCACCAGCGGCAACGTGCTCGAGGTGATCGACGCGATTCCGGCCGACCGCGGCATCCTCTTCCTGCCCGACTTCTTCCTCGGCGCCCACGCCCGCCGGATGCGTCCGGACCGGCGGATCGAGGTCTGGATGGGCGAGTGCCACGTGCACCGGGGCATCCGGGGCGAGACGCTGAACGCGGCACGGGCGCAGTACCCCGACGCCGAAGTCCTGGTCCACCCGGAGTGTGGCTGCGCGGGGCAGCTGATCTACGAGATCGGCCGGGGGGATGTGAGCCCCGAGGGGGTCACCATCGCCTCCACCGAGGGAATGATCCGCGCGGTCACCGAGCACCCGACCTCGCGCTTCATCATCGCGACCGAGACCGGGATCATGCATCGGATGGAGCAGATGGCGCCGCAGAAGCAGTTCGTCGCGGCCGACCCGGAGGCCGTCTGCGCCTACATGAAGGCGATCACCCTCACCGGGGTGCGTGACTCGCTCGCGCTCGACCAGCACCACGTGACCGTTCCGGACGACATCGCGCGGCGCGCGCGCACGGCCATCGACCGGATGGTGGCGCTGGGCCGGTGATGGGCGAACCCGAGCGGATCGCCGCCCTCGCCCTGGCCGAGGACGGCCCCACCGACGTCACCGGCGCGGTCACCGTCCCCTCGAGCCTCCAGGCCGAGGGTCGGCTGGAGTTCCGGAGCGGCGGCGTGCTCGCGGGCCAGGCCTTCGCCAATGCCGTCGCCGTCCGGTGCGACTGCCCCATCGAATGGCATGCACCGGACGGCCGGGTCGTCGCCGCCGGCAGCCTGGTCGGGCTCGTCCGTGGACCGCTCGCCCGGATCCTCCTCGCCGAGCGGCCGATGCTCAACCTGCTCCAGCGGGCCTGCGGCATCGCCACCGCCACCCGGCAGTTCGTGGACGCGGTGGCCGGCACCTCCGCTCATATCCTGCACACCCGCAAGACGGCGCCCGGGCTCCGAGCTCTCGATATCGCCGCCGTTCTCGCGGGCGGCGGCATGCGCCATCGCACCGACCTCGCCCACGAAGTGATGGTGAAGGACAACCACTGGCAGGCCCTGCGCGCGGGTGGCGGGACGCTGGCCGATGCTCTGGTGCGCGCCCGTGACCGCAACATCTCGGAGCTGCAGGTGGAGGTCGAGTCGCCGGAACAGGTGGAGGAAGCCTGCGCCGCCGGCGCCACCCGGCTGCTGGTGGATAATCAGACACCGGACACGCTCCGCCGGTGGGCCCAGCGTGCGAGGGCGCTACGGCCGACGATCGAGATCGAGGCGACGGGCGGGATCACGCTCGAGAATGTGCGGTCCTATGCGGAAGCCGGGGCCGATTTCATCTCGATCGGGGCGTTGACTCACAGCGTGCACGCCGCGGATCTGGCATTGGAGATCTGAGGCGGGGCCTGTGCGGCCAGTTCACACGAAGGACACGAAGAGCACGAAGGACACGAAGACCAGCAAGTGATTTTGTGGGTGCACACCTCACTATCACGCTTTTCTTCCTGTCCTTCGTGTTCCTT
>DASSML010000224.1:0-6519 GCA_035688895.1 Gemmatimonadales bacterium | reverse complement strand
GGAGCGCCCCTGGCCAACTCGGCCGCGACGACCGCGCGAAAAGCCTCGCGCTCGATGGGTGTCGTTGGATTGGGCGCCGTGGCGCGGACCAGCCCCTGTCGCACCAGGTACACCCTGTCGTCGCCGAGGGCGCCTGGGTCGCGGTAGACGAAGGTCAGCAGGTCCACCGCCGTCCGGGCCCGGCTGGTCGCGGCGAGCAGCCATTCGAGCTGCTCGAACTTCTCCCGCCAGCGCGCGGCCACCTCGAAGCGGGCCTCCGTCGCCGCCTCCTGCATCGAGGCGATCACCCGATCGATCGGCTGGATGGTGCGCCCTTCGAGGAAGGCGGCGGCGGTCTCGACCTTTCGCCGGTAATCCCACTCCGACACGAAGCCGGCGCAGGGCCCGCTGCAGAAGCCGAACTCGTGGCGCATGCACGCCGCCTGCCCCGGGCGGTCGAACAGGTCGCCCTGGCCCGCGAAGACCACCGGCATCGTCGCCGCGCAGTCGCGGAGGCCGAGGAGATCGTTGAGCGTGCGCACGGCGTCCAGCGTGCGGCCGAGGCTCCGGAATGGGCCGTAGCAGAGCACGTCGTCCCGCGCCACCGTGCCGCCGGCGGTCACTCGCGGTGCGGGACCGCCGGAGACCTTAATGAACACGGCCCGGCGGGTGAGGTTGCCGCGGTGATTGAAGTAGGGCCGGTAGCGGCGGATCTG
Source organism: Gemmatimonadales bacterium (assembly GCA_035688895.1). GTDB lineage: Bacteria > Gemmatimonadota > Gemmatimonadetes > Gemmatimonadales > GWC2-71-9 > CAVVWJ01. The sequence continues at coordinate 5,824 of DASSML010000224.1, read as the reverse complement.
GCGCAGCTCGCCCAGATAGGCCGCGAACTCGCTTGGCACGTATTCCCAGCCGATGTCGCTGGCCGCGTACAGGATGCGCGCCGCCTTGTCGTCCGGATACTCGGCGCGGAAGTAGGTGAGGAGCCGGGTCCGGAGGCGCTTGGCCTTCCCGACGTAGATCACGCGGCCGCTCGCGTCCGTCATCCGGTAGACCGCCGGGCGGTTCTCCGCCGCCGCACGCACCCGATCCCGAAGCTGCGCGAGATCGGTCGAGGGAATCGGGGCGACCCGTTGGCGTGTCCGGCTCACGACTGGCACCGGTGACAGAAGACGGTGATCCGCGCGTCGATCGTGTGGGTACCGGTGAGGCGGGTGCCGCACCGGCGGCACGCCTCGCCTTCACGCCCGTAGACGAAGAGCTCGAGCTGGAAGTTGCCCGGCTCCCCGGTGCCGGTGCGGTAGTCCCGGAAGGTCGTTCCGCTCGAAGCGATGGCCTGTCCGAGGATCCGGCGAATCTCACGATGGAGCCGGACGTGCTGGTCCGGCGTGAGGCGCCGCGCTGGCTTGGACGGGTCGATCCCGGCGGCGAACAGCGCCTCGTTGGCGTAGATGTTCCCCACGCCCGCGAGGGCCTTCTGGTCCATGATCACCTTCTTCACCGCCTGCCGGGAGCGGTGGAGCGCGAGCCCAAGCTGCTCGGCGGTGAACGCCTCGTCCATGGGCTCGGGGCCGATGGCCTCCGAGTAGCGGGCCCATTGCCGGTCGTCCAGCAGGAGCAGGGTGCCGAGGCGGCGCACGTCGCGATAGACCAGCGCTCGCCCGTTGTCGAGCTGGGCGCGGAGCACCGCGTACCTGGCGTCCTCACCCTTCACCGGCCGCCGGTGCACCACCAGCGAGCCGGTCATCCCCGGCTGCACGATCAGCCGCAGGCCGTCCAGCACGATCACCGCGTGCTTGGCCCGGCGGGTGACGTCCCGGATCGTCGCGCCCTGGAGGCGCTGAAGCAGCCTGCGCCGGCTCACGCCGCGGAGCACGTCGTCGTGGCTGAGCGCCGCCTTGACGATGCGGCGGCCAAGCAGGGCGGGTCGGATGTCGCGGACGATGGTTTCGACTTCGGGGAGCTCGGGCATTGCGGCGGAAATCTACCACACCTGCATCAGCGTCCGGCGGGGGCCTCCACCCGGGCGGCCTCGCGCCACCCGATGTCGCGGCGCCAGACCTTCCCCTCGAACTCGATCGCCGCCGCGGCGTCCCGACTCCGGCGCTGGGCCTCCGCGAAGCTGGGGGCGACGGCCGTGATGGTGAGGACCCGGCCCCCGTTGGCTCGCAGGACACCGGCCTGATCGCGGGTCGTCCCGGCGTGAAAGACGGTGACGCCTTCGGGGAGATGGCTGGGAACCGCGATCGCGGCGCCCTTCTGTGGGGCGTCGGGGTAGCCCGCGGCCGCGAGCACGGTGGTGACGGCGGCGTCGGGCCGAAGCTGCAAGGGAAGTGGCGGGCCGCCGTCCGCCACGCTCTGCAGGCAGGCCGTGAGGCCGCCCGCCACCAGCGGCAACACCACCTGGGCTTCGGGATCACCCAGGCGGCAGTTGAACTCCACCACCCAGGGAGCGCCATCGGGGGCGATCATGAGTCCGGCGTAGAGCACCCCGCTGAACGGCGTCCCTCGCCGGCGCATTTCCACCAGCGTCGGTGTCAGCACTTCCTGCCGAACGCGATCGAGCAGCGCCGGCGTCGCGATCGCCACCGGGCTGTAGGCGCCCATCCCCCCGGTATTGGGCCCGGCGTCGCCCTCCAGCAGGCGCTTGTGGTCCTGCGCCACCGGCAACAGCTCGGTCTCACGCCCGTCGGTGAGGGCGAGGACCGAGATTTCTTCGCCCTGGAGAAACGACTCGATCACCACGGTGCGGCCCGCGTCACCCATCGTGCCGCCGGCCAGCATGCCGCGCAGCACCTCGGCGGCCTCCGCCCGGGTGGCGCAGACCACGGCGCCTTTGCCGGCGGCGAGGCCGGAGGCCTTCACCACCAACGGCTCGGCGTGCCGGGCCACATAGTCGAGCGCCGGCTGGAGGTCCTGGAAGGTGCGGCTGGCCGCGGTGGGGACGCCCGCGGCCTGCATGACGTCCTTGGCGAACGCCTTGCTTGCCTCGATCTGGGCCGCCGCCGCGTTGGGGCCGAAGACCGCGCGCCCTTCGGCCCGAAGCCGGTCGGCCAGGCCGCGCGCCAGCGGAACTTCCGGCCCGACCACCGTGAGGTCGATGCCGTGCATGTCCGCCGCGTCGGCCAGGCGGTCGAGGTCGTCGGCCGAAATGGCCAGGTTGGTCGCCACCTCGCCAGTGCCGGGGTTGCCGGGCGCGCAGTAGAGGTCCGCGCCCGGATTTTCCCGCCGGAGCGCCCAGCAGAGCGCGTGCTCGCGCCCGCCGCCGCCGACGACCAGCAGTCTCACGACTTCTGCGCGTTGCGGAACGCGTCCCGCGCACGCTCCGCGGCGCGCCGGGCGGCTTCCGCCACCTGAGTGGCGATCTCGCGCGCCTCGCCCGCGTAGTAGTTGCCGGCCGCGACGAAGTCGTCCTTGAGCGGACGCTCGGTCGTCTCGGGCCCGCGCCGGTGGTACTCGCCCCGCAGGATGCGATCGTAGTCGCCGCTCGCCACCCAGCGCTGCAGCTCGGCGGCCCGGACGGTGTGCATCGGATGGGTCAGCGCGAGGGTGCTCAGCACCTTGTACACCACGTCGAGCCCCTCGCCACTGGCGGCGTATTCGTGCGCCTGCTGCATGAAGGCGTCCACGTTCATCTGCCCGGCGAACCCTTCGCCCCGTCCGCCGCCCGCCATCTTCATGTCCAGCCGCTGGGCCACCACGATGTCCTGGGCGCCGAGCAGCCCCGCGCGATCGGCCGAGAGCTCGGACTTGCGGCTCCACTCGAGGAAGGCGAGCCGCACTGGGAGGACCACCAGGCTCGCCAGCATCGGGAGCGCGCCGAGACTGATGATCGCGAGCACCGCGGCGATGGTGCGGTAGAGTGCGTGGCCGCTCATCACATGCCCCAGCTCGTGGGACAGGAGGACGCGGAGCTCGTCGTCGTCCAGCAGCTCCAGCGCCGCCGAGTGGATCACGATGAACGGCGTGTCCACCCCGTAGGCGCCGGCGTTGAAGAAGGGGGTCTGGGAGACGTACAGCTCCGGCACGTCGGGCCAGTCGAAGGTGGTGCACACCTCGGTGTGGAGGTGCCAGAGCTTGGGGAACTGCGCCGGCCCGATCCGGACCGCGTTGCCCTGAAAGAGGAGCCGAATCCCCCGCTCGCCGCCGAGAAGTGCGAGGATCTTCCGGATTACCTCGTCCACCCCGGGCACTGCCCTGAGCGCCTGCAGTGCTGCCCGGTCGGCCGGATGCTCCCAGGCGACGGCGGATATCTGGGGAAGAGTCTGGCGTGGTCGGGGGGCAGGAAGGGACGTCATCGTTCGCTCGGAGTTGAGGATGCTGCACTTACGGCAGCGAAGGCCGGATGTTTCAGGGTGTTACGCCGCACCTAGCCGCTCGCCCTCAAGGCCCCCTCCAGGTCGGCAATCAAATCCGCCGCGTCTTCGATCCCGCAGCTCAGACGAACGAGGCTGTCGGTCAGTCCCATCTCCCGTCGCATGGCCACCGGCACCGAGGCATGGGTCATCGATGCCGGGTGCCCGATCAGGCTCTCCACCCCGCCGAGCGACTCCGCCAGGGCGAACACCCGGGTGGCCTCGACGAAGCGCCGGGCCCGTCCCACGTCGCCCAGCTCGATGGAGATCATCCCACCGAAGCCGCTCATCTGGCGGCACGCCAGCTCGTGCTGCGGGTGGGAGGGCAGGCCGGGATAGTACACCTTCTGAATGCCGCGCTGATGGGTGAGCCACTCGGCGATGCGCCGGCCGTTCGCGTCGTGCTGGCGCATCCGAAGCGGGAGGGTCTTGAGTCCTCGGAGTGCGAGCCAGCAGTCCATCGGCCCGGGCACTCCGCCGGCCGCGTTCTGCAGGAAGGCCAGCCGCTCGGCCAGGTCGTCCCGGCCGGTCACCAGCATGCCGCCGACCATGTCGCTGTGGCCGTTCAGGTATTTGGTCGTCGAATGGAGCACCAGGTCGGCGCCGAACTCGAGGGGCCGCTGGAAGTACGGGGTAGCGAAGGTGTTGTCCACCACGAACAGGTAGCCGTGGGCCTGGGCGAGGTCGCCCACCGCCGCGAGGTCCACCAGGTTCATCATCGGGTTGGTGGGAGTCTCGCAGTAGATCATCCGGGTGGCCGGGGTGATCGCGCGCTCCAGCGCGGCCACCTCCCGCATGTCCACGAACGTGAACGAGAGGCCGAGGCGGGAGTACACCCGCTCCATCAGCCGCTGGCTGCCGCCGTACAGGTTGTCCCCGCAGACGACGTGGTCGCCCGACTGCAGCAGTTTGAGCAGCGCGTCGAGCGCGGCCAGGCCGGAGCCGAAGGCCATCCCGTGGGTGGCCCCTTCCAGGCTGGCGACGTTCCGCTCCAGCGCCTCCCGGGTCGGATTCTGGGTCCGGCCGTACTCGTAGCCCTTGTGTTGCCCCAGCCCGTCCTGGACGTAGGTCGAGGTCTGGTAGATCGGGGTCATTACCGCGCCCGACAACGGCTCCGGGACCTGGCCGGCGTGCACCGCCCGGGTGGCGAATTCGTGGTCGTGATCGTGGGGAAGGATTCGGGTCATCGGCGCCGCTCGGCACGGGAGCCAGAAGCGTAACGGCCCGTGGTCAGGGGCGGCAAGCCGCGCCCCGGCTCGGTTGTTGGGCCGCCCCCCGACGGTTTACCTTCCGCCGGTGCCAACCCCCGCAACTACCGTCGGCAGCGCACGTTGTCTGGTTGTTGACGACGATCCTCAGGTTCGCCACGCCATCGCCCGGGTCATCGAGGCCCACGGGCTGGCCACCACCCAGGCCGGTTCCGGTGTTGCGGCGCTGGCCATCCTCGAGGCCGAGGGTGAGGTGCCTCTGGTCATCTCCGACATCCACATGCCGGAGATGGATGGGGTGGCGTTCCTGCGCGAGGCTCTACGGCGCTACCCCGACATGGCGGTCATCATGCTCACCGGCGTGTCCGAGGTGAGCACCGCGGTCGAGTGCCTCAAGCTGGGCGCGCTGGACTACCTCTCGAAGCCGGTGCACTTGGAGGAGGTCCGCGCCCGGGTGGACAAGGCCCTGGAGAAGCGCCAGTTGGTGCTGACGAACCGCTTCTATCAGAAGAACCTGGAAGGCAGGGTCAAGGAGCTCGACCGGCGGAACAAGGAGTCGCTGATCAACGGCGTCCAGACGCTGGTCCACGCCCTGGAAGCCAAGGACTCCTACACCAGCGGCCACTCCAGCCGGGTGAGCCGATACGCGGTCAAGACGGCGGTCCTGATGGGCTACACCGGCGAGCTTCTGGAGCAGATCCGTCTGGGCGGGGAGCTGCACGACATCGGCAAGATCGGAACCCGCGAGGCGGTGCTGAACAAACCGGGGCCGCTCACGCCCGACGAGTTCGAGCACGTGAAGGGGCACACCACCCTGGGCGAGCGGATCCTGGCACCCTTTCTCGGCGAGTCGCCCATGGTGCTTCGGATCGTGCGCTCGCATCACGAGCGGATGGACGGGGGCGGCTTTCCCGACGGGGCCTCCGGCCAGGCGATTCCGGCCGAGGCACGCATCGTCGCCGTGGTGGACGCCTTCGACGCCATGACCACCAACCGCGCGTACCGCAAGCCCAGGAGCCCGACCGAGGCCATGGATGAGCTCCGCTCCTGCGCCCGCACCCATTTCGACGCCGAAGTGGTGAACGCCTTCGAGCGCGTCTTCAGCGATCTCACCGTTCTCCCGC
>DASSML010000223.1:0-5707 GCA_035688895.1 Gemmatimonadales bacterium | reverse complement strand
CCCTTCCTCGGGACTATCTTCCCGCCGCTTACGCCCGTTACAAGGAATTTACAATGCGTCTGCTCCCCCGGGACGAGAAGTTCTTCGACCTGTTCAGCGCGGTAGCCGAGTTCACCGTGGCGGCCGCGGCGCTGCAGCGGGAGCTGCTCCAGGCGCCGAATGCACGCCGAGGGGCCATCGTCGATCAGATCAAACGCTTAGAGCATCAGGCCGACCAAGTTACCCACGAGGTGGTGACCCGGCTCGATCGGGTGTTCATCACCCCCCTGGACCGGGAGGACATCCACCTCCTCGCGTCCCGGCTGGACGACGTGATCGACCTGATCGACGGGACCGCCCGACGGCTGCTCATTTTTCACGCGGGCGAGGCCCCCGAAGGGGCGCTCCTGATCGCCGAGGTGATCGGCCGCGCGGTGGAGCAGCTACAGGTGGCGGTCCAGCACCTGGAGGAGAACAAGGGCGGCACGGTGCTGCAGGCCTGCGTCCAGGTCAAGCGGCTGGAGGAAGAGGGCGACTCACTCTACCACGAATATCTGGGCCGGCTGTTCGAGGGCGAGCCCGACCCCCTCACCGTCATCAAGTGGAAAGAGATCTACGACAACCTGGAGAAGACTCTCGACACCATCGAGGACGCCAGCAACGTCCTGGAATCCATCTCCATCAAGCACGCGTGAGCATGGAGGCACCGGTCCTCTACGTCGTGGCGATCGTGGCCGTCGCGCTGGTCTTCGATTTCATCAACGGCTTCCACGACAGCGCCAACTCGATCGCGACGGTGGTCTCCACCCGGGTACTCTCGCCCGGTGTGGCGGTGCTCTGGGCCGCGTTCTTCAACTTCATGGCGGCCTTCGTGGTCGGGACGGCGGTCGCTAAAACGCTCGGCAAGGGGTTGATCGAGCCGTCGGTGGTCGACCCGAGCGTAGTGCTCGCCGGCCTGCTGGGCGCGATCATCTGGGACCTGCTCACCTGGTACCTCGGCCTGCCGACCTCGTCGTCACACGCGCTGCTCGGCGGTTACGGGGGCGCCGCCATCGCGAAAGCGGGTTTCGGCGCGCTGATCCTGCCCGGGTGGTTGCTGCCGATCCTCTTCATCGTGGTCTCCCCCATCCTCGGACTGATCCTGGCCCTCACGCTCACGGTCGCGCTGTCGTGGCTGCTCAAGGATTTCCGGCCGGGCCCGCTAGACCACGTCTTCCGCCGGCTGCAGCTGCTGTCGGCGGCGCTCTATTCGCTGAGTCACGGCGCCAACGACGCCCAGAAGACAATGGGCATCATCGTGGGACTTCTGGTCTCGTCCAATGCCCTGTTCGCTCAGCAGGAGGGATGGCTGCATTACCTCTATCTGACGAACGCGGACCACATTCCGCTGTGGGTGGAGATGGCCGCCTACACGGCGATCGGCCTGGGCACGGCGCTGGGCGGATGGCGGATCGTGAAGACGATGGGCAGCCGGATCACCAAGCTGCGGCCGTTCGGTGGCTTCTGCGCGGAGACCGCGGGCGGGATTTCCATTCTGATCGCGTCCGGCCTGGGCGTGCCGGTGAGCACCACCCACACCATCACCGGGGCCATCGTCGGCGTCGGAGCGGCGAACCGGGTCTCGGCGGTGCGGTGGGGCGTGGCGACCCGGATCGTCTGGGCCTGGATCCTTACCATCCCGATGAGCGCCGCGATCGCCGCGACGGCCTATCTGATCCTGCGAAGCCGCTGACTCGGGCCGCTACGCGGCGCGGATGACCCGCGACGAAGCGGCCGCGCGATAGTCGGCGACCAGTTGATCGTACACCCCGTCCCAGCGCCGCTCCGCCGCGGTCTGGAGCGCACCCTCGACCAGTCGGCGCCGGAGCGCGGCGTCGCCGAGGAGACGGGCAAGGCCGTCGGTGATCCCCTCGGTGCTGTTCGGCGCCACCAGCCACGCATTGCGGCCGTGCTCGGCGAACTCGAGAACTCCGCCCGCCGCCGCAACCAGCGAGGGGAGGCCCGAGCCCATCGCCTCGAGCAACGAGTTGCCGAAGGTCTCGGTGGGCGACGGAAAGGTGAAGAGGTCGGCGGACGCATAGGCCTCCGCCAGCTCCCGTCCCTTCATCAGGCCCGTGACGTGGACGCCGGGCAGCTCCCGGCGCCGGATATCCTCTTCCAGGGGCCCCCGCCCGACCAGCACGAGCTGCGCCCCGGCCCGGCTGCCGACGAGCGCCTCCCAGGCCCGGAGGAGGAGCTCCAGGTTCTTCTCCCGCGCGATGCGCCCGATGTAGGTGACCAGGAGATCGCCCGGGCCCACGCCGAAGCGCTCCCGATAGGCCTCGCTGCGGAACCGCGGGTGGAATTCGTCCGGATCCACTCCCCGACTCCAGACCCCGGTGTGGGTGACCCCCCGACTGTGCAGGTGCTCCTCGTAGATCCGGCTGGGACAAAGCACCCGGTGGGCCTGGCCGTAGAACCAGCGGAGATAGTGCCACCCCGCGCGGAGCGCCCAGGGCACCCCGTAGCGCACAGCGTACTGGTCGTAATCGGTGTGCGCCGAGGCGACGATGGGAATGCCGAGCTGGCGGGCGGCCTTGACGCCGGCGATGCCGAGGGAAAACTCGGTGGCCACGTGGACCACGTCGGGCCGGAAGCGCGAGAGGTCGTCCACCACGTCCCTGAGGCGGGGGAAGGCCCACTGGACGTCGGGGTAGAGGAAGAACGGGACGCTGGGGGAGCGATGGACCTCGGGCCGGTCACCCCCGGGCGGCAGCGCGTAGGTGGCGGAGTAGACCCGGACCTGATGGCCGCGGCGCTGGAGCGCCTCGGTGAGCCGGAGCAGGGTCACCCCTACCCCACTCACCATGGGCCAATAGACCTCGGAAAAGAGCGCGATGCGCAACGGCGCGTCCGGAGGCATGGGGGAAAGCTAGGAGGCTAGGAGGCCGGGAGGCTAGGTTTGGCCATGCGATTCCGGGAGCCCTTCAACGCCTGGTCCCACCTGGTCGGGCTGGTCCTGGCGGCGGCAGGTACCGGTTTCCTGCTCACCCGGGCCGATACGCCGAGCCGGTGGCTCGCATTCAGCGTGTACGGCGGCAGCCTGATCCTGCTCTACGCCGCGAGCACCCTCTACCACGGGCTCCGCCTCTCCCCCGACCGACTCCGCTCGTTCCGCACCCTGGACCACATCGCGATCTACTTCCTGATCGCCGGGAGCTACACTCCGGTCTCCCTGCTCACCCTGGGCAGCGCGGGCGGGCGGACGCTCCTGGCCATCTGCTGGGGCATCGCGGCGGCAGGAATCCCCTTCAAGATCCGCTGGCTGGACGCGCCGGTGTGGCTCTCGACCGCGATCTACCTGGCGATGGGATATCTCGCCCTCCTGGCCGTCGTCCCCATCGGCCGGGCCGTCGGGGCGAGCGGCCTGGCCTGGCTGATCGCGGGTGGGCTGGCCTACACCGTCGGTGCGGTGATCTTCGCCCTGGAGCGTCCTAATCCGCGTCCGGGTTTCGGGCACCACGAGATCTGGCATCTCTTCGTACTGCTCGGCAGCGGGTGCCACTTCGGGTTCGTCCTGCTCCACGTGGCCATGGTGTGACGCCGGAGCGGGGGCCGATGAGGGAGGGTGGATGACGAGTCGCGACGGGATCGAGATCCGGGGACCCGACGTAGCGGACGCGGAACGGGTGGCGACCGACGACGCACTGGAGTTCGTGGGGATGCTGCTCCGGCGCTTCGGCCCCGCCCGGGAGCGGCTGCTGAGCCGCCGCCGGGAGACCCAGGATCGTCTCCGCGCGGGCGCCCTGCCGGACTTCTCGGCCGAGTCGAGGGCGGTGCGACAGGGGAGCTGGACCGTCGCGCCGTCGCCCGCCGATCTCACCGACCGCCGGGTGGAGATCACCGGACCGGTGGAGCGCAAGATGATGATCAATGCGCTCAACTCCGGTGCCCGGGTCTTCATGGCTGACTTCGAGGACGCCTTGAGTCCGCCCTGGAGCAACGTGGTGACGGGCCACATCAACTGCATGGACGCCGTCCGCCGGCGCCTGGACTACACCAGTCCCGAGGGCAAGCGGTACAGTCTCGGCGAGCGCCTGGCGACGCTGGTGGTCCGGCCGCGCGGATGGCACCTGGACGAGAAGCACGTACTGGTCGACGGCCGTCCGGCCTCCGCCTCGCTGTGCGACTTCGGGTTCTACTTCTATCACAACGCCCGCGAGCTCGTCGCCCGGGGAAGCGGACCCTACTACTATCTCCCCAAGCTGGAGCACCACCTCGAGGCCCGGCTCTGGAACGAGGTGTTCGAGGCCTCGCAGCGGGCGCTGGGACTTCCCCAGGGCATCGTCCGGGCGACGGTGCTGGTGGAGACGATTCTGGCCGCCTTCCAGATGGACGAGATCCTGTACGAGCTCCGCGAGCACGCCGCCGGCCTCAACGCCGGACGCTGGGACTACCTCTTCAGCATCATCAAGAACTTCAGGCACCGACCCGAGTTCATCCTGCCCGACCGATCCCAGCTCACCATGACGGTGCCCTTCATGCGGGCCTACACCGAGCTGCTGGTGCAGACCTGCCACCGCCGGAACGCCCACGCCATCGGGGGGATGGCCGCATTCATCCCCAGCCGGAAGGACGCGGAAGCGAATGCGACCGCGTTCGCCCGCGTGCGCGAGGACAAGGGCCGCGAGGCACGCGACGGCTACGACGGCGCCTGGGTCGCGCACCCCGACCTGGTTCCGCTGGTGGCCGACGTATTCGGCGAGGTCCTGGGAGAGCGCCCCAATCAGAAGGAGCGCCAGCGGGACGACGTTCGGATTACCCCGCGTGAGCTGCTCGACGTCCGGGTGCCGGGTGGGTCGGTGTCCGAGGCCGGGGTGCGCGGCGACGTCAGCGTCGCGCTGCAGTACCTGGCGGCCTGGCTCGGCGGCTCGGGTGCGGTCGGGATCAACAACCTGATGGAGGATGCCGCCACCGCGGAGATCGCCCGGTCGCAGCTCTGGCAGTGGATCCGGCACCGGGTCCGGACCGACGAGGGCTCCGAGGTGACCCTGGGGATGGTGCGGTCGGTGCTGGCGGAGGAGACGGCACGGCTGCGCCCGAGCCAGCCCGATCCGGCTCGGCTGGATGGCGCGGCGACATTGCTGGATCAGCTGGTGGCGGCGGAGGAGTTTCCGGAATTCCTGACCCTCCAGGCCTACCAGCGGCTGGATTGAGCCGCGGAAGGCACGGAGAGGGGACAGGACAAAGGAAAAGGACTGGGGCGGCTGGGGTCGAACCAGCAACCTCCCGGTTAACAGCCGGGCGCTCTGCCGATTGAGCTACACCCCAAGGGGGGACATGCTGCGGGGAGGAGGGACTTTACCTTCTCGTCCCCATAGCGGTCAAGGTGACTGCGAGGTGTCATGAGCGTCGGCGCCGTGGTGCTGGCGGCGGGGCAGGGCCGCCGGTTCGGCGGGGGCAAGTTGGGCGCCCTGCTCCACGGAGAGCCGATCCTCTCGCACGTGTGCTCGGCGGTGGCCCGTGCGCTTGAGACCGGAGTCGTCGGATCGGCATGGGTCGTCGTGGCCGCGGACGATCCCGTCGCGGCAGCCCTGGCCGAGCGCACGCGGCTGGCTACGATCGCCAACCCCAGTCCCGAGGCCGGAATCTCCCGCTCGATTCAATTGGGATTGGAGGCGGCCGAGGCTCAGCCGACGCTTGCCGCGGTCCTCCTCCTGCTGGGTGACCAGCCGCTGGTGCGGGTGGA
>DASSML010000222.1:0-2441 GCA_035688895.1 Gemmatimonadales bacterium | reverse complement strand
CCTGCGGGAGAGCTGCGCCAGCGTGCTGCAGATGGACGGGTACAACGTGACCGTGATCGGTCGGGGTGAGGAGGCCATCGAGACGGTCAAGCGGCGCAAGTTCGACATCATCCTGGTCGACTTGTACATGTCCCAGATCTCTGGATTGGAGATCCTGCAGTCCGCCCTGGGGGCTCAAAAGGACACCATCGTGGTGGTCATGACGGGCAACCCCAGCGTCACCAGCAGCATCGAGGCGCTCCGGGCCGGTGCCTGGGACTATCTGCCCAAGCCGTTCTCCGCCACCCATCTCCAGGTCCTCATCGGCCGGGCTTCCCACGCCGTCATGATGGCGCGCGAGGCCCAGGACCTCCGCGTCCAGCTGATGAAGCAGCACGGCCACAGCGACAAGATCGCGCTCATCGGGATCTCGCCGCTCTTCCGCAAGGCCGTCGAGCTGGCCCGGAAAGTCGCGGCCACCGATGCTTCGGTGTTCATCAGCGGCGAGAGCGGGACCGGGAAGGAAGTCATCGCCCAGTTCATCCATCAGAACAGCCGCCGGTCCGCCCGGCAGCTGGTGCCGATCAACTGCGCGGCCTTGCCCGAGCCCCTCCTCGAGAGCGAGATGTTCGGCCACCGCAAGGGCGCCTTCACCGGGGCGGACCGGGACAAGCCCGGCCTGCTCGAGACGGCGCACGGCGGGACGTTGTTCCTGGACGAGCTGACCGAGATGTCGATGCCGCTCCAGGCCAAGCTCCTGCGCGTCATCCAGGACGGCGTGGTGCGCCGCGTCGGCAGCGAGCAGCAGGATGCCGTCGTGGACGTGCGGTTCATCTCGGCCACCAATCGGGAGCCGCAGGAGGCGGTCGACGCGGGCGTGCTGCGGGGCGATCTCTTCTACCGGCTCCGGGTGGTGCCGATCAAGCTGCCGCCGCTCCGCAAGCGGCCGGAGGACATTCCCCTCCTGGCCAACCACTTCCTCACTCACTATTGGCAGCGCCATCGCCAGCTCGGCGACCGAGTGCCGCGCCTCGGCGAAGCGGCCATCGGCTTCTTGCGTTCGCGGCCGTGGCGAGGCAACGTTCGGGAGCTTCAGAACGTCATCGAACACGTCGCGGTGCTGGCCGAGCCCGATCAAACGATCCAGCCGAACGACATTCCGGTGTACGACGATGCGACCGAGTGGCCGGCCGAAAGCGCGGTCCCTGCCGGCGTCATGGACGAGGCGTACCATCCCGCGAAAGACCGGGTGGTGGCGCAGTTCGAGAAGGAGTACCTCACCCGTCTGATCAGCCGGGCGGGCGGCAACATGTCGAAGGCGGCTCGGCTCGCCAGCATCGACCGCACGACGCTCTACCGGCTGATGGACAAACACGAGTTCCACCGCGACGACACGGCTGGGTCACCTGAGTGACACCTGAGACTGCGCTACCCGGGACCACCAGCGGAGATCGCCGGCGGGCCGCGCAGTCGCAGGCCGGTCCCATCCGGGTCTGGGATCCCGACGGACCGTCCACGTCGGCCATCGCCCCGGCACTGTGGGACGCGCTCCACGAGTCGGTGCTCTGGACCCAGGCCGAGTGGGCCCAGGCCATCGAGCACGCCTCGAGTGCCGACGAAGTCAGCGCCCTCCTGGGCCAGCTCTCCCAGTCCATTCGGGCCCACGCCAGCGACGATCAGGGCGAATGGGCCGCGGCTCCCCGCACCCCCCTCTCCCGCCAGCTCCTGGGCATGATCCGCGGGGCGTTCCTGGAGCGGGCCCAGGGGCTGGGCGGTGTGGACAGCGGCCAGCTCATCCGGGTGCTGCAGGCGATCGAGGTGGTCGGCCGGGGGTTGGAAGCGGACTGGTCGCAGCACTTCGCCGATCGATTGAGCGCGCCGGACGGACTCGAGCTGGTGGTCGAGGTGGCGCACGATCTCCGCTCGCCGCTCACCTCCATTCTATTCCTCGCCGAGACCCTGCAGCGTGGGCGCAGTGGCCCGGTCAACCCGGTGCAAGAGCGCCAGCTCGGTCTCATCTACAGTGCCGCCTTCGGGCTGAGCTCGGTGGCCAGCGACGTGATCGAGCTGGCCCGGGGCGGGGACCGGCTGGTCGATCTCGATCCGATCCCGTTCAGCGTGAGTGACATTCTGGAGTCGGTGCGGGACATCGTGCAGCCGATCGCCGAGGAGAAGAGTCTGGCGGTGCGGCTTACGGCTCCCGAAGCGGACTTCCGGATCGGGCATCCGGTCGCGCTGAGCCGGGTTCTCCTCAACCTCACCACCAACGCGCTCAAGTTCACGGCGGAGGGGTCGGTCGAGGTCGTCGCGCGGCAGACTGGGCCGCGCCGGCTCGAGTTCTCCGTGCGCGACACCGGGCGAGGGATCCCGCCCCAGTCCATGGCGACCCTGTTCGAGCCCTTCCGCCGCCGGCAGAAGTCCGGCGAGTACGCCTTCTCGGGCTCCGGCCTGGGACTCTCCAT
>DASSML010000221.1:0-8269 GCA_035688895.1 Gemmatimonadales bacterium | reverse complement strand
CCGGGGCGAGATCCTGGAGCTCAAGGACACCATCAACACCATGGTGGACCAGCTCAACTCCTTCGCCTCCGAGGTGAGCCGCGTCGCGCGGGAGGTGGGCACCGAAGGGAAGCTCGGCGGCCAGGCGAACGTGAAAGGCGTGGCCGGCACCTGGAAGGACCTGACCGACAACGTGAACTACATGGCGGGCAACCTGACGGCCCAGGTCCGCAACATCGCCGACGTGACCACCGCCGTGGCCCGCGGCGAGCTCAACAAGAAGATCACGGTCGACGTGCAAGGCGAGATCCTGGAGCTCAAGAACACCGTCAACACCATGGTGGACCAGCTCAACTCCTTCGCGTCCGAGGTGACCCGCATGGCCCGCGAGGTGGGCACCGAGGGCAAGCTGGGCGGGCAGGCGCAGGTGGTCGGTGTGGCGGGCGTGTGGAAGGACCTGACCGACAACGTGAACTGGATGGCCAGCAACCTGACCAGCCAGGTGCGCGGCATCGCCAAGGTGGTGACCGCGGTCGCCAACGGCGACCTCAAGCAGCAGCTGCGGGTCGAGGTGAAGGGCGAGATCGCCACCCTGGCCGACACCATCAACGGTATGACCAACACGCTGGCCACCTTCGCCGATCAGGTCACCAACGTGGCCCGCGAGGTCGGCGTCGAGGGCAAGCTGGGCGGCCAGGCCCGGGTGCCGGGCGCCGCGGGTATCTGGCGCGACCTCACCGCCAACGTGAACCAGCTCGCGGCCAACCTCACCACCCAGGTCCGCGCCATCGCCGATGTGGCGACGGCGGTGACCAAGGGCGACCTCACCCGGTCCGTCGCGGTGGAGGCGCTGGGCGAGGTGGCCGAGCTCAAGGACAACATCAACGAGATGATCCGGAACCTCCGCGACACGACGCGGAAGAACATGGAGCAGGACTGGCTCAAGACCAACCTGGCCAAGTTCAGCCGGATGCTGCAGGGCCAGCGCGACCTGGCGGCCGTGTCGCAGCTCATCCTCTCCGACCTCGCCCCCCTGGTTGCCGCCCACCACGGCGTGTTCTACATCGTGGACTCCTCGGGCGAACAGCCGACGCTCAAGCTGCTCTCCAGCTACGCCTACCAGGACCGCAAGCAGGTCAAGGGTGAGTTCGAGTTCGGCGAGGGCCTGGTGGGGCAGTGCGCCAGCAGCCGGCGGATGCTCCGGATCAATGCCCTGCCGGAGAGCTACATCCAGATCTCGTCCGGACTGGGCGAGGCGCCGCCCCGGAGCATCGCGGTGTTGCCGGTGCTCTTCGAGGGCGAGACCCGGGCCGTCCTGGAGCTCGCCACCTTCGACGAGTTCGACGAGATCCGGCTCACCTTCCTGGAGCAGCTGGCGGAGAGCATCGGGATCGTCCTCAACACCATCGCGGCCAACATGCGGACGGAGGAGCTGCTGCGGCAATCGCAGGCGCTCACCGAGAGCCTGCAGAGCCAGCAGGACGCGCTGACCGAGACCAACAAGCGGCTGGAGCAGCAGACCCGCTCCCTGCAGCAGTCCGAGGAGCTGCTCCGGGAGCAGCAGGACGAGCTGCAGCGCACCAACGCCGAGCTGGAGGAGAAGGCCCACCTGCTGGCCAGCCAGAAGGCGGAGGTGGAGCAGAAGAACCAGGAGGTGGAGCAGGCCAAGGTGGCGCTGGAGGAGAAGGCCGAACAGCTGGCCCTCATCTCCAAGTACAAGTCGGAGTTCCTCGCGAACATGTCGCACGAGCTGCGGACCCCGCTCAACAGCCTGCTCATTCTCTCCCAGATCCTGAGCGAGAACGTCGAGGGGAACCTCACCACCAAGCAGGTCGGCTTCGCCACGACCATTCACAGCTCGGGCTCGGACCTGCTGGATCTGATCAACGACATCCTCGATCTCTCCAAGATCGAGTCCGGCACCATGGCGGTGGATATCACCACCGTGCCGTTCGCGGAGGTCCGGAAGTTCGTGGACAGCACCTTCCGCCAGGTGGCCGACCTCAAGGGACTCGACTTCAAGGTCGAGGTGGACTACGCGCTGCCGCCCGCGCTGCAGACCGACAGCAAGCGGCTGCAGCAGGTGCTCAAGAACCTGCTGTCGAACGCCTTCAAGTTCACCGAGCGCGGCTCGGTGTCGCTCTCCGCCCGGCTGGTGACGGAGGGATGGAACCCGGAGCAGGAGATCCTCAACGCGGCCAACGCGGTGGTCGCCTTCTCGGTCCGGGACACCGGCATCGGCATCCCCAAGGAGAAGCACGGCGTCATCTTCGAGGCCTTCCAGCAGGGCGATACCGGCACCAGCCGCAAGTACGGCGGCACCGGCCTGGGGCTCTCGATCAGCCGGCAGATCACCCGGCTGCTGGGCGGCGAGATCCGGATCCAGAGCGCCCCGGGCGAGGGAAGCACTTTCACCCTCTTCCTCCCGGTCATCTACCCGGCGCCGGTGCAGGTTGCGCCGGTGACGGAGGAAACCGGCGCAGTCACGGTCGAGCCTCTGGTGATGCCCACGGCCGCGTCCCGCGTGGTGCTCGCTCCCGTCGTCGAGCGCGAGGTGGCGGACGACCGGAGCGTGATCGAGGAAGGCGATCGGATTCTCCTCATCGCCGAGGACGATCCCAACTTCGCCCAGATCCTGCTCGATCTGGCGCGCGACCGCGGCTTCCGCGGGCTGGTCGCCAACCGAGCCGACCGCGCGCTGCAGATGGCCAAGGAGTATCGACCCACTGCGATCACGCTGGATCTCCGACTGCCCGACGCGGACGGGTGGACCATCCTCGACCGGCTCAAGCACGACCCGGCCACGCGGCACATCCCGGTGCACATCATCTCGGTGGAGGAGAACTGGCAGCGCGGCCTCCGCCTCGGCGCCATCGACTTCATGACCAAGCCGGCCACCAAGGACTCGCTGTCCGACGCCCTCACCACGCTCCATGAGTTCGTGGACCGGCCGATCAAGCGGCTCCTGGTGGTGGAGGACGACGAAGTGGCGCGGCAGAGCATCGTCGAGCTGATCGGCGCGGGCGACGTGGAGACGACCACGGTGGGCACCGGCGAGGCGGCGCTGGCCGAGCTCCAGCGCCAGCGGTTCGACTGCATGGTGCTCGACCTCGGCCTGCCCGACATGACCGGCTTCCAGCTCATCACCCGGGTCAAGGGCGAGATCGGCCTGCGCAAGCTGCCGACCGTGGTCTACACCGGAAAGCAGCTCACCACCCGGGAGGATGCGGAGCTCCGCCGGCTGGCCGAGTCGGTGGTGATCAAGGACGCCGGCTCCCCCGAGCGGCTGCTGGACGAGACCGCGCTCTTCCTCCACCGGGTCACCGCGAGCCTGCCGGAAGGAAAGCAGCGGATGCTGGAACAGCTCCACCGCACCGATCCCGTGCTCACCGGCCGGAAGGTGCTGATCGTGGACGACGACGTCCGCAACATCTTCGCCCTGACCACCTTCCTCGAGCGGAGCGAAATGCAGGTGCTGTACGCCGAGAGCGGGCGGGACGGCATCGCCCGACTGCAGGAGAACCCGGACGTCGACGCGGTGCTGATGGACGTCATGATGCCCGAGATGGACGGCTACCAGACCATGCGGGCCATCCGGGCCAATCCCAAGCTCCGCCAGCTTCCAATCATCGCGGTGACCGCCCAGGCGATGAAAGGCGACCGCGAGAAGTGCATCGAGGCCGGCGCGTCGGACTACATCGCCAAGCCGGTGGACATGGACCAGTTGCTGTCGCTGCTCCGGGTATGGCTGTACCGGTGAACCCGGACGGACGGGCGGACGGGCGGACGGTCGCACAGGCACCCGGGGAGGCACGCACCGGGGTGGCCGTGGAATCACGCGAGGGCATTGTGGCGGAAGACGCTCCAGCCGGAGGCGGCGCCGTCGCGTCCGTGCTTCCCACGGTCCCTGTGCCCGCCCGACCGTCCGACTCTGCGCCTGTCCGCCCGTCCGACCCCGTCGCGCCCGTCAACATCCTCCTCGTCGACGATCAGCCCGCCAATCTCCTGGCGCTGGAGGCGATGCTTCAGGGTCTGGGTCAGAACCTGATCAAGGCCGAAAGCGGACGGGAGGCGCTGAAGTGGCTTCTCACCCACGACTTCGCCGTAATCCTGCTGGACGTGAAGATGCCGGAAATGGACGGCTTCGAGACCGCCGCCATGATCCGGGAGCGGGACAAGTCGCGCGACACGCCCATCATCTTCCTGACCGCCGGCGACAAGGGCCACACCGATGCCGTGCGCGGCTACGCCGTGGGTGCCGTGGACTATCTGGTGAAGCCGGTGGTTCCCGAGATCGTCCGGTCCAAGGTCGCGGTCTTCGTGGAGCTGGCCAAGCGCACCGACCAGCTCCGCCGCCAGACCGACCTGCTGCGGCGAAGCGAGCACGAGGCCCGCGAGCTGGCGGAGGCGCGGGCCGAGCTGGTGGCCGACCTGGAGCACAAGAATCGCGAGCTGGAGAGCTTCAGCTACGCCGTCTCGCACGACCTGCGGGCCCCGCTGCGGCGGATCGAGAGCTTCAGCCGCGCGGTCGTGGAGAGCCAAGGCGAGCGGTTGGACCCCGAGGGCCGGCACTACCTCGAGCGCGTGGGTGAGGCCAGCCGGCAGATGGGCCAGCTCATCGACGACGTGCTCTATCTCGCCCGGGTGAGCCGGGCGGAGCTGCGCCAGCTCGAGGTGGATCTCAGCGCGGTGGCGGCCGTGGTCATCGACCGCCTCCGGGAGACCGAGCCGACCCGGAAGGTGGAGGTGCGGATACGACCCGGGATGATCGTGTCCGGGGACGGGCAGCTGCTCCGGATCGCGCTGGAGAATCTCCTGGGCAACGCCTGGAAATTCACCGCCCGGGAGCCCAATCCGCGGATCGAGTTCGGCCAGGTCCAGGTGGCGGGGGAGTCCAGCTACTTCGTGCGCGACAACGGGGCCGGGTTCGACATGACCTACGTGGACAAGCTCTTCACCCCGTTCCAGCGGCTCCATCTGGCGAGTGAATTCCCCGGCTCGGGGGTGGGGCTCGCCACGGTGCAGCGCATCATCCACCGGCACGCGGGCCGGGTATGGGCCGAGGGACTCACGGGACAGGGCGCCACCTTCCACTTCACGATCGGCCGGCCGCGGGTCTGAGCGCCGGCAGCCCGTGAACGGCCTTCCCGCCGACGTCCACCAGTTTCTTCTCGTCCTGACCCGGCACATGGCGGAAGGGACCGGGCTCTACCTGCTGCGGCTGTTCGCCTTTCTGCTCATCCTCGGCGCGATCATCGACAAGAACCGCGCACCGCGCGCCTAGCCCGCGAGCACCCGGCATCCCACCCGTGCCGGGTGATCCTGGACCAGCGCGGCCGGGGGGACCCGCCGAATGGCCCATACCGCGGCCACATCGCCTCCCGCGACGGCGAGCATGGCCCAGCTCCAGAGAGCAAGACCGCCCCAGCCCGACGCGGTCGCCGCGAGCGCGGGTCCGAGCCCCAGCACCAGCGCCGGGAGCAAAGCGGTGATCCGGTAGCCGCGCGCCGACACCGGCTCGCCACAGCACGCGAACGGCGTCAGGGTGCGCCGATTAAACCCCAGGCGGACCGCTCGACGGGGTGCGCCGGCCAGCAGCAGGAAGCCCGCGACGTGGACCAGTTCGTGCAGCAGCACCGAGGCGAGCAGAACGATCAACACGAGCGGCAGCTGCGACGGTGGGGGGATCGACCTGGCCAGCGGTGCGGCACCCCAGAGGAGGATGAACGGTCCCAGGGCGAGAAAGGCGGCGACGGGAAGCCAGAGGAGGGCGATCAGGTTCGCCCGGGCCACGGACATGCTGGCGTCACGACCAGGAGGAGGCGCCGTCGTCGTCACACCGGTCTGTTCTCCCACTCGGAGACGCCGGTAATCCGGCCCATGTTGACCAGCGCGATCCGGAGCTTCCGGGCCTGGGGCGAATCCGGGGCCTCGCCGTACCCGGTCAGGCGACAGTCGCGCAGCACCACGAGACCGGGTTGCTGCCGCAGGAAGTCGGACACCCGGACGTTGACCAGCACCTCGAGCGTGCCGCGGAGCAGACCCCCGGGCAGGAGGCAGCCCACCTGGTGGCCCGCGGTCCGGCCGATGCTGCCCGCGGTCTCGATCAGCTCGTCACCCTGGGTCGGCTCGACCAGGATGATGGAGTCACGCCGGATCCCGATGAATGGGAGGCGCGACTCCTCGCCGGGAATGCGGACCCGGGTGGCCTTGATGATGCCGACGCCGCCAGCGAGGAAGTCCACCAGACTCTGGTGCTGGGGGATGTGGAAGGTGGCGGCGAACCAGCCGAGGTCGGTGAGGATGTTGGCGGTGGACTGCCGCAGCTGAGGGGCGGTGTGGTGCATGCTGCCGGAGGCCATCAGCGCGGCGTGTTGAACTCGGGCCCGAGCAGCAGCCCCTGATTGGTGTACTCGCCGATCTTCTCCCCGTTGAGCCAGAGCTCGAGTACCGGCGGCACGCTGTAGTGCAGGTAGTTGCCGTACGCCTTGAGCAGGCGAC
This sequence comes from Gemmatimonadales bacterium, assembly GCA_035688895.1. Classification (GTDB taxonomy): domain Bacteria; phylum Gemmatimonadota; class Gemmatimonadetes; order Gemmatimonadales; family GWC2-71-9; genus CAVVWJ01. The sequence continues at coordinate 1,789 of DASSML010000221.1, read as the reverse complement.
CCAGGTTGTACTCCACCGATTGGCTCGACTTGTACCCGTCTCCCAGGACCAGGATGAGAAGGCCGGGCCGATACTCGCCGTACTCCGCCACCACACCGAGCCGGGTGAGATCGTTCAGCGCCTGGCGGACCCCCGGGTGGAGCGTGATCGGCGGGGGCGGCACCGGCGCCGCTCGACCCGACGGAGTCGAATCGGCGCCCTCGGGGGTGGCGCTGCCTTCGCTGCCTGCCTGGAAGAGCTGAGCCGGCTCCCCCGCGCTGGTGCCCGGCCCGCGGGCAAAGGCGACGGTCCGGTGCACGTCGTTCAGGACCAGGTCCACCTTCCCGCCCTCGGTCAGGTGAACCCGCTGGCCGACCATGCTGTTGCTGGGACCGCTCGAACCCGCCGCGCTCGCGACGGTATTGAGCGCGGCGACCACGAAGTACTCGCCCCGCGGCAGGTCGCCGAACGCGAAGCGCCCCTCGGCGTCCGTCACGGCGGTCCGGAGATATTTCTGCTCCCGCTCGTCGGCGGAGCGGAGATTGAGCCCGCCGACGACGGTGCGGTTCCACCACTCGGTGGAGTAGGAGGTGACCGGGTTGAGGGAGACCTGGCTTCCCTGGGCGGGCTGGGTCTGACCGTCCTGGCCGCGCAGGACCACCTGGCCGCTGATCGTGCCGGTGCCGGCGTACGCGTACTGAGCGTATTCCAGCTCGTTGAAGGTCGTCTCCCGAGCGGCGGGGCTGCCCGTCGCGTGGGCGCATCCGGAGACCAGCGCCGCCAGCAGCAGAAGAGGACGAGCACGCGTTAGCGGCGCCAGCATGGGTAACTCGGGTCCGGGCATGGATCGGGGTCGAAGCGATGGGCTGCGCAGGTGTCTCAAGTCTACACCCCTCACGCCTGAGCGCCAGCGGACCCGAAGGGCCCGCCGGCGGATGGCGACGGTGTCGGAGGGGGCTACTCGGCGGCTACGCGGCGGTGACGCCGGGACGGTTCCCGGCGCGCGAACGGGTCCGGGGCAGCCTCGCCCTGTCCGGCGGTTGGATTCCGGATGATATACCACACGCTCTCGGCACCGTAGGGGTCCGACAGGCGTCGGGCCACGATCCCGTCGAGGTCCATCCGCCGTGCCGCCGCGAAGAGCGCCCGGCCGTGCTCCTCCAGGGCGAAGATCTTGAACAACGGCCCGGTGTCGCGGGGGAGGAGAGCGGCCAGAGCGGCTCGCCGCTGAGCCAACGGGGACGACCGCAGGTCGGTCTCGAGCCAGGGCAGGTCGAACGCGGCGAAGGCGAGGAATCCCTCACCCGGTCGAGCCCCGCGCATCGGGGCACCGTGCCGGTCGAGCGCGACGACCAGGCCGTCGAGCACGGCTTCTCCGACCGGGGGTGCGACCGAGCCGAGTCGAAGCTGCAGCTCGACCAGCCCCGGGATCGGCTGTTCCCCGGCAGGGAGGATCTGGCAGCCGCCGTCGTTCAGAAGCAGCAGGGCGCGGTGGCCATCATAGAGGGGCTCGAACAGCCACTCAGGGCTGTCGAAGGGGGTGGAGCGGGTGACGAACGAGATCGGCTCGACCGGAGAGATCAGGCCCGTGGACATGACGGCTCCTCGACCGGTCAGCCGGTCGTTGGAGCCCTCTCCACGAAGAGGGCGCTTCGAATGTGGCGGGTGGCCCCGCCCGGCTAACCTACCTCGCGGCTTCGGCCCAGGCCAGGGCCTCCTCGGCCGTGGACACCCGGTGCACCCCCTCCGCCCCACCGGTCCAGGTGTCCAGAAACCGGCCCAGCTTCCCGTAGGTGTTGTCCAGCACCGC
>DASSML010000220.1:0-9610 GCA_035688895.1 Gemmatimonadales bacterium | reverse complement strand
GAGGTAGCCCGGCGTCGGGCAGGCTCCGACGGCGCCGCGGGTTAGCCGACCCGGCAGACGACGCCCGAGAACCGTCCGGGGGGTCGGCCTGTTATTCTCCAACTATGACGACGACCACTGCCGAGACCCTAGCCCCGATGGTAGGCCCTCAACCCACCACAGAAACCGAGATCCCCGAGCCGCCGCGGCCCAAGCGGCGATTGCTGCCGTTCGCCCTGCTGGGGGTGCTGGCACTGGCCGGCGCGGTCTGGGGAATCCGGACCTGGCTGTACAGCCGGTCCCATGAGACCACCGACAACGCCCAGATCGAGGGACACGTGGTTCCGGTTCTGCCCAAGGTCGGCGGCTACGTCCTCAGGGTCCTGGTCGAGGACAATCAGATCGTCCGCGAAGGCGATACGCTGGTGACGCTGGACCCCCGCGACTACCAGGTCCGGCTGCAGGAGTCCGAAGCCGATCTGAGCGCGGCCCAGGCCGCGGCCGCGCGGAACGGCGAGGCAACGGCGCAGGTGGGGCAGGCGTCGGCCAAGAGTGGAGCGGCGGTGGCCAGCATCGCCTCAGCGCAGGCGACCTACGACAGGACCCGTCAGGACGTCGAGCGTATGCGCCGGCTGTCGGAGACCCGGGTGATCAGCAAGCAGCAGCTGGACGAGGCGGAGGCCGCCTATCGCTCGGCCGAAGCCGACCTGCGGGCGGCACAGAGTCAGGCGCGGGCGGCCCAGGCGGAGGTGTCGGGCGCCAGTGCCGGCGTGCGGACCGCCCAGGCCCACCTGGCGGCCGCGCAGGCCTCGACGGCCGCCGCCGAGCTGCAGCTCTCGTATACCGTCATTACCGCCCCGGCATCGGGACGAATCTCCAAGAAGACGGTCGAGGTCGGACAGCTGGTGAGCCCCGGCCAGTCGCTGATGAGCCTGGTGGATGAGGGGGACGTCTGGGTGGTGGCGAATATGAAGGAAACCCAGCTCGACGACATCGCCGTGGGTCAGCGGGTGGAGATCGAGGTGGACGCATACAAGGGGCGGACATTCACCGGGCGGGTCCAATCGATCCAGGGGGCCACCGGGGCGCGGTTCGCCCTGCTGCCGCCGGACAACGCGACCGGCAACTTCACCAAGGTCGTTCAGCGGATACCGGTGCGGATCGCGCTCGACCGCCGGCCGGCGGACGCGCCGCCGCTTCGGCCGGGGATGTCGGTCGAGGTCGCCATCGACACGCGGGTTGAAGGCGGTGGCGCGACGACCGCGAACGACGGCGCCAACGGTGGTGAGTAGGCATGCCCCGCGAGCCGGTCCAGATCGTCACCCTCTCGCGCGAATACGGGGCCGGCGGGAGCCAGCTTGGCCTGCTCCTGGGCTCCGCGCTGGCGTGGCCGGTGCTGGACCGGGACCTGGCGGAGCGGCTGGCCAAACAGCTCCGGTGCAAGTCGGCTGACGTCGAGGAGCATCACGAGCGGGCGCCTCGCTTCCTGGAGCGGATCGCGGCGGCCTTCACGGTGGTACCCTCCGACGCTCCGATCCTGCCGGAGCTGAGCCGGATACCCAATCCGGATACCCTGTTCGATGCTACCCGGGCGGTACTGCTGGAGGCGGTGCGAACGCCGCCGCTCATCGTCATCGGGCATGGCGCCAACTGTCTCCTGAGCGACCGGCGCGACGTCCTGCGGGTCAGGGTGACGGCGCCGTACGCGGTTCGGGTTCGCCGAGTGGCGCGACGCACCGGCCAGTCTGTGGATGAGGCGGGCGCCGACGTGCGGCAACGGGACGCCGACCGCCGGCAGTACCTCGAGCGGTATTATCACAAAGAGACCAACGACCCCTACCTGTACGACCTCCAGATCAATACCGCCACCATCACCCTCGACGTTGCGGCGCAGATGGTGGTGCGGCTCATCCGCCCCGACGGCGTCGCGGCGTGAGCGCGGTCGCCCGGCCGGCCGCGACTTCCCGAACCGGCGCGGCCGCGGAGCTCGAGGCCTACGTCGCCCGGTACCGCTGGCTCATCCTGCTGGGGCTCATCACCGCCGCGATCATGGAGGTGCTCGACACCACTATCATCAACGTGGCGCTGCCCCAGATGGCGGGAAACCTGGGCGCCACGCAGGAGGAGATCGGCTGGGTCAGCACCGGCTACATCCTGAGCAACGTGGTCTTCCTGCCGATGACCGCGTTCTTCGCCGAGCGGTTCGGGCGGCAGCGGTATCTCACCTTCTCCATCATCCTGTTCATCGTCTCGTCCTTCTTCTGCGGGACCTCGAACTCCCTGATCGAGCTGGTCTTCTGGCGGGTGCTCCAGGGCGCCGGCGGCGCCGCGCTTCTCTCCACCGCCCAGGCCACGATCCGTCAGATCTTCCCCCTGGAGCAGCAGGGAATGGTGCAGGCGATCTTCCTGCTGGGCATCATCGTGGCTCCGACACTGGGGCCCACGCTGGGCGGATGGATCACCGACAACTACCAGTGGCACTGGTGCTTCTTCATCAACATCCCGATCGGCATCGCGGCGACGTTTCTGGTGAGCACCTTCCTGAAAGACCCGCCCGGCAGCACCCGGCATGCCCGCCCGGTGGACTGGGCTGGCATCTCGCTGCTGGCGGTGGGGCTGGCCGCGCTGCAGTACGTGCTGGAGGAGGGGAATTCGAAGGACTGGTTCGAGAGCACCACCATCGTCCGTCTGGCGGTGCTGGCGACCGTCTGTCTGATCGGCATGCTCTGGTGGGAGCTCACGCCGCGGAACCAGCACCCGGTGGTCAACTTCCGGGTGCTGCACAACCGGGACCTCGCCTGCTCGATCTTCCTCTTCGTGGCCCTGGGCTTCGCGCTGTACGGGGGCACCTTCATCTTCCCGCTCTTCACCCAGAGCATCCTGCGCTTCACACCGACGGAGACCGGGCTGGCGCTCCTGCCCGGTGGTCTCGCCACCGCGAGCTCGGCACTCCTCTGCGGCACGCTGCTCAACGGGCCCCGGCCCAAGGCCGATGCCCGCATCCTGATCGGGATCGGGGTGTGCCTGCTGCTCTGGGCGATGTGGGACCTGGGGCACCTGAGCGTGGACGCCGGCGAAGCCGACGTGCGCTGGGCGCTCCTGATCCGCGGCGCCGGGCTCGGCATGCTGTTCACCCCGATCAACAACGTCGCCTACGCCAGCCTCAAGCCGAGCGAGGCGCAGCAGGCCGCGGGACTCATCAACCTGTCCCGCCAGCTCGGCGGGTCGTTCGGCATCGCCCTGCTGGCGAGCTACGTCACCACCCACACCCAGATCCATCGGGCCGACCTGGTGAGCAACGTCTACGCCGGTAACGCCTTGGTGGAGCAGCGGGTCCAGGCCTTCGCCGCCAACCTGCTGGCCCACGGCTACAGCCCGGATGCGGCCCGGCAGGGGGCGCTGGCCATCCTGGATCAGCAGGTGACCCGTCAGTCCGCCATGCTGAGCTACAACGACGCCTGGATACTCCTGCTGCTGACCTTCCTGATCGTCTCCCCCGCCATCCTGCTGCTCCGGCGGCCCAAGGGGCGGGCGGCGGCGGTGGACGCGCACTAGCCGGCGGTTACATTCGCGGGAGCGGAGTGGTCTGTTGAGGAGACCGCTACCGTACCTGTTTCCCTCTCGGAGGGTCCCATGCGCCGGCCCCGTCAGCTCTCCCTCCCCCTCGGCATCGGCCTGGCCCTGGTGGCCGCCTGCAGCAACGACACGGGCCCGGGGCCTTCGGATCCCGGCGACGGCAACCGGCTGGCCGCGGAGTTCGAGAACCTCGCCGGCGAGCTTGGTGACAGCGGCGCAACCGCCTCGGCCAACGCGCTCTACCACGCGGCGCAGCTGGTCCGCATGGTGGGACACGCGACGCCGATCACGGTCACGGTCGACGGCGTCAGCCACGACTGGCTGGCGGTGGGGGAGCAGCTGGACTATCCCATGATCGAGTGCGTCTGGCCCGTCACCGGCGGTCCGGGCGAGGGGGACGGCACAACGCCACCGGACAGCGGAGGCGGCACGACGCCTCCGGGCGGCGGGGGCGGTATGACACCACCCGACAGTGGCAGCGGCGGCGGCTCCGCGGGCGGGGGAACCGGGGGCAATCCCGGCGAGCCCCAATGCACCGAGACCGGCACCGGCAGCGTGCGGTCGATCATCGCCTGGGAGCCCGAGCACATGGACGAGGTCGTCCGGATGACGGCCGAGCCCGGCAGCAGCGAGGTGAAGCCGGCGGGTGTGCCCGATGTCATGGCGGGCCTCCCCGTGGCCTCGGGCTCGACCGAGCCGGGCGACACGGCGATCAGCAGCGGCGGCACCTACGGGTTCATGGGAGAGTATCTCAAAGCGGACGGCGGCATCTTCTGGACGGTAGAGGGGACCCAGACCAATTCCCGGGAAGCAGGATCGGGGGCGTGCACCGAGTCCCATGTCACCTTCGACTACGCCGAGTTCGAGTGCGTAGCGGCTCGGCTGCGCTTCCAGGTCGAGATGCGAGTCGAGGGAGGGAACATCCAGCCGCTCACGGGCCGGCCGGGCCCCGACGGAACCGCAGGCGGAGGGATGACGGACATCGAGACGCACACCATCTCCGTCCCGGCCACCACGGTGGACGGCGCCGTCATGACCGTGGTAGGCTGGACCACACCGACCCCCGAGCCGGGCCCGGCTCCCGAGCCGGGTGGCCCGCCGGAACCCGGGCCGGGCCCAGACCCTGTGCCGCCGGACTCGGCCGTGACGCAGTGAGCCTCTCGAGCACTACCCAGGCACCAAGCTGTTGCGAGGGCGACAAAGTCTCGCCAGCGTAGGGGATCGCGGATCACGCATCGGCGCCTCATCCGCGACCCCGACTGCCTGAGGTGTTCGATGTCCCGCCCACTGTCACTCGGAGCGGCGCTGGCGCTCGTTCTCGCCTGCCGTCCGTCGCCACCTGAAGCTCGTCCCCCCGAGCGTCCCGCTACCGTCGTCAGCAGCTCCCAGGAAAAGCCGGACACGACCCCTCCAGCCGATATCTCTCACGGCGAAGCGCCGATCGGCGGACCTGCCGCCGAGCCCGCCCCGAGACTCGCTCGACTCGAGCCCGCCGAGCGAGCCCGTCTCCATCACATCCGCCTCGAGATGAAGCACGCGTCGGTCGCGATCGCGCCTGGCGTGACCTACGCGGCCTGGACCTTCGGGGGTACGATACCTGGGCCGTTCCTGCACGTCCGTCAGGGAGACACGGTGGACTTCACCCTGGTGAACGGGGCGAACATTCCCCACAGCATGGACTTTCACGCCGCGGAGATCGCGCCAAGCAAGTATTACACGAACGTCATGCCCGGGGACTCGTTGCACTATCGCTTCGTGGCGCGGGTCCCCGGGGCGTTCATGTACCACTGCGGGACCGCGCCGGTGGCGATGCACATCGCGAACGGGATGTACGGCGCGCTGGTAGTCGATCCGGCCACGCCGCGACCGAAGGCGAAGGAGCTCGTGCTGGTGCAGAGTGAGTTCTACCTCACCGGAAAGGCCGACCAGGATGGGAATCAGAGCCTGGATTGGCAGAAGCTCCTGGGTCAGGCCCCCGACCACATCGTCTTCAACGGCCGCGCCAGTCAGTATGCCAGCCACCCGATCGAGGCCCGGCCCAACGAGCTGATCCGGATCTACCTGGTGAACGCCGGACCCAACCGGATCAGCTCGTTTCACGTCGTGGGTGGGATCTTCGAGCGGGTCTTCGAGGATGGCAGCCAGACGAACCCGTTGATCGGGGTCCAGACGGTAAATGTCCCGGTCGGCGGCGGCGCGATCTTCGAGGTTCGCCTGCGGGAGCCGGGGGACTATCCGTTCGTGACGCACGCCTTCGCCGACGCGACCAAGGGCGCGGTCGGCGTGCTCCGGGCGCTCGCGCCGGGTGTATCTTCACCCCCGTGACCCCGCCGGACGAACCTCGCAGCGAAACCCGGAGCCGCTCTCCCGATCGGCGGGCGCCGAGGGGCGTCGACATCCTCCACGACCCGCGGCTCAACCGGGGTACCGCGTTCAGCGACGAGGAGCGGGAGGCACTGGGGCTCCGGGGCCTCCTCCCGCCCCGCGTCTTCACCCAGGAGGAGCAGGTACGGCGGATCCTGGCCAACCTGCGCCGCATGGAGGAGCGCCCGCTCGACCAGTACCTCTACCTGATCGACCTGCTGGATCGGAACGAGCATCTCTTCTATCGGACCGTCATCGACAATCTCGCGGCGCTGCTGCCGGTGCTCTATACCCCGACGGTAGGCGAGGCATGCCGGCAGTTCGGGCTCATCTTCCGCCGGCCCCGCGGCCTGTACGTCTCGGCCCGGGATCGGGGGCGGGTGCGCGAGCTGCTCCGCAACTGGCCCCAGCGCAACGTCGCCGTCGTGGTGGTCACCGACGGCGAGCGCATCCTTGGCCTGGGCGATCTCGGCGCGCACGGCATGGGGATCGCGATCGGCAAGCTGATGCTCTACAGCGCGTGCGGCGGGCTGAGCCCTTCCCGCGGATTGCCCGTGATGCTCGACGTGGGGACGGACAACGAGACGCTGCGCTCGGCTCCGCAGTACATCGGCCTGCCTCAGGCCAGACTGCGCGGCCCGGAGTACCTCGAGCTGGTGGACGAGTTCGTCGAGGCAGTGGAGGAGGTGTTCCCCGGCGCCCTGATCCAGTTCGAGGACTTCGGGACTCCGAACGCCTTCGCTCTCCTGGCCCGGTATCGCGACCGCGCCCGGATGTTCAACGACGACATCCAGGGCACGGCGGCGGTGGTGCTGGCCGGCCTGCTCACGGCGGGGCGGCTGACCGGCGCCCCGCTCGGGTCTCAGCGAGTGCTCTTCGTCGGCGCCGGCGTGGCGGTCGGCGCCGCCGATCTCCTCACCTCGGCCCTCCGGCGGGACGGGTTGAGCGAGGCCGAGGCGCGCCGCCACAGTTGGTTCTTCGACCGTGACGGCCTGCTGGTGGCGGCGCGGAGCGGGCTCCCGGCCTATCCCTTGCCCTACGCCCATACGCATCCGCCCGAGCCCGACCTGCTCGCGGCGGTGCGCACGCTGCGCCCGACCGCGCTCATCGGGCTCTCGGGGCAGGGCGGACTGTTCACCGAGCGTATCCTCCGGGCGATGGCGGAGCACAATCCCCGGCCCATCGTCTTCGCGATGTCGAACCCGACCTCGTGCGCCGAGTGTGCCACGGAGGAGGCGTACCGCGCGACCGATGGGCGGGTGATCTACGCCAGCGGAAGTCCGGCCGCGCCGCTGGACTGGCGCGGGCAGCAACGGGTCATCGGCCAGGCGAACAACGCCTACATCTTCCCCGGCGTGGGCCTGGGCGTGGTCGCCGCCGGCCTGCCGCGGATCAGCGACGCGATGTTCCTGGCGGCCGCCGAAGCACTCGCCGGCGCCGTGCTTCCGGCGGAGCTCGACCGGGGCGCCGTGTACCCCGGCATCGACCGGCTGCGCGAGGTGGCGGTGCTGGTGGCGACGGCGGTGGTGAGTGCGGCCCGCCGGGAGCTGCCTGGCGTCATGGCGCCGGAGGTGTTCGCCCAGGCGATCGAGGAGCAGCTCTACCAGCCGAGCTACCCCAGTCTGTCCCCAGGCGACGCCGGGCTGCTCAGCGAGGACGGACCTTAGCCGCCCTTGGCTCGTGCCTCATTTGGCAAACCACGGCTGCATGTCGGACTGCCCGTCGGGGCACCAGTCGTAGTCGAACTTGACGACCCGGCCGTCCACCGAGCCTTGAAAGCTGTCGCCGTAGTCGGCGGAGGTGAACGAGAGGGCGGTGCCGTTCTGCACCAGGCTACCCTCGTCCTCCAGGTAATCCGCGCCATTGGCGTCGGTGTAGTCGAGGGTGAGATACCAGGTATCGTTGTCGTAGATCGTGAGACCGCCGCCGGTGAAGGTGACCGCTGGGCAGCTCTCGATCTGCAGCTCGATCGGCAGGGAGACCCGGCCGCCGTAGTTCACGAGCTGGTATTCCCCGGCGATGCCCTCGTTGCCGCCGCCGCCAATGGGTCCGCCACCGTTTCCACCCCCACCGTTTCCACCTCCGTCATTTCCACCCCCACCGCCGGGCTCGACCGGATTGTGCCCGCCGCCGCAGCCCGCGGCCAGCACGAGGGTCAACGCGCAGGCCAGCCTACGCAGATCGCGACGGAATCGGTACCAGTGCATGACTCCCCCTCGTGGTCGCCGGCGAGCGGCGGGTTGGTCGATGACCTTCGAGAGGGATACGCAGGCGGGCGGGTGGTCGTCTCACCGGTAAGCGGTGCCAGGGGGTCGGACGAGCTCCCCGCCTGACGCAGGCAAGCGAGATCGCGTGGGTGGCATACCGGCAACGAAAACGGGGCGAATCGCGAGATTCGCCCCGTTTCCCTGCCCGACCGCTGCGGTCTACTGCACCGCGTTCATCATGTCGAAGATCGGCAGATACATGGCGATCACCATGCCGCCGACGATCACGCCCAGGATCACGATCATGGCGGGCTCCATGAGGGAGAGAAGCGCGCTCACCGCCACGTCCACTTCCTCGTCGTAGAAGTCCGCGATCTTGGTCAGCATCTCGTCGAGACCGCCGGTCTGCTCGCCGACCGCGATCATGCTGATGACCATGGGCGGGAAGACCTTCGACTTCTCCAGCGGGGCCGCGATGGTCTCACCGCCCGCGATCGAGTTGCGGGACTCCATCACCGCGTCGTGGATGATGGTGTTGCCGGCGGTCTTGGCGGTGATCTCGAGTCCGTCGAGGATCGATACGCCCGAGCTCACCAGGGTGCCGAGGGTCCGGGTGAAGCGGGAGACGGCCGACTTCCGGAGCACGTCGCCCAGGACCGGGGAGCGGAGCAGCGCGCCGTCGATCTGCCGACGGCCGTTGGGAGTGCTGTAGTAGCTGCGGATCGCGAAGACCGCCCCGCCGATGGCCAGCAGCATGGCCCACCAGTATCCGATCAGGAATGCCGACGCCGCGATCACGACCCGGGTCGGGAGCGGCAGCTCGAGCCCCGCCCCGGCGAACATGTTCTGGAAGGTCGGGATCACGAAGATGAGCAGGACGGCGATGGCCGCGGCGGCCACGGTGATGATGACGCCAGGGTAGACCATGGCGCCCTTCACCTTGCGGATGAGCGCGTCGTTCTTCTCCAGGAACGCGGCCAGCCGAAGCAGAATGGTGTCGAGAATACCGCCGGCTTCGCCGGCGGCCACCATGTTCACATAGAGGCCGCTGAACGCCTTGGGGTGATGAGAGAGCGCATCGGCCAGGGTGTTGCCGGACTCGACGTCGTACACCACGGCCTTGGTGACTTCCCGGAGCGTCTTGTTCTCGGTCTGCGCGGCCAGAATGTTGAGCGACTGCACCAGCGGCAGGCCCGAGTTGATCATGGTCGCGAACTGCCGGGTGAAGATCACGATGTCGCGGGTCTTGATCCGCCCCCCACCCATGCCGAGGGTGATCTGCTTGGGGGCCTCCCGTACGCTCACCAGGATGAGCCGGTTCTTCCGCAGATAGGCGCTGACGTCGTCTTTGGTGGCGACGTCGAGCTGGCCTTTCTGGATCTGGCCGGTGGTGTTGCGCGCGGTGTATTCAAACATCGGCATTGTTGTCGTCTCCTGAGATCGGGCCTCGGTGGAATGACGGTAAGGCGGTACGGCGGTACAAT
>DASSML010000219.1:0-3544 GCA_035688895.1 Gemmatimonadales bacterium | reverse complement strand
TGACCACCAACCGCGCGTACCGCAAGCCCAGGAGCCCGACCGAGGCCATGGATGAGCTCCGCTCCTGCGCCCGCACCCATTTCGACGCCGAAGTGGTGAACGCCTTCGAGCGCGTCTTCAGCGATCTCACCGTTCTCCCGCCGTCCACCTGAGCCCGCCGGACCCCGCCATGTCGGAAACTCTCATGATCAGTGTCTCCGGGATGCGGGGACACGTCGGCACCGACCTCACACCCGAGCTGGTCGCCCGCCACGCGGCGGCGCTCGGCGCCTGGGTCCGCCTGGCCGCCGCCGGGCGGACCGCGGGCGCTCGGCCGGCGGTGGTGCTGGGCCGCGATGCCAGGACCAGCGGTCCGATGTTCGCCCGGGCGGCGGCGGCGGGGCTCATGTCCGTCGGCGTGGACGTGATCGACGTCGGCGTGGTCCCGACGCCGACGGTGCAGCTCGCCGTCGAGCATCACCATGCCGGTGCCGGCCTGATCCTCACCGCAAGCCACAATCCGATCGAGTGGAACGCGCTCAAGTTCGTGGGGCCCGACGGCGTCTTTCTCGACGCCGAGGCCGGGGCCCGGGTGCGCGCTCTGGCGGAGGAGGGACCGCCCCGCATGGGTTGGGACGGCCTGGGCGAAGTGCGTCAGGATGACGAGGCGGTCGCGCGTCATCTTGACGCGGTGCTCGCGCTCCCAGTGATCGACATTACCGCCATCCGGGCGCGCAAATTCAAGGTTGCCCTGGACTGCGTGCGCGGCGCCGGCTCGGTCGCGATCGTGCCGCTGCTCGAGCGACTCGGCTGCAGGGTGAGCGGCATCAATCTGGAGCCGGACGGCCGGTTTCCTCGCCCGCCGGAGCCGGTGCCGGAGAACCTGGGCGACCTGGGGCGGCTGGTCCGGGAGAGCGGCGCCGACATCGGGCTCGCGGTCGATCCCGACGTGGATCGGCTGGCCCTGGTGGACGAGACAGGTCGGGCAATTGGCGAGGACTATACCCTCGCCTTCGCCGTCCGGGCGGTGTTGCGGGGCCGCAGCAATGCGGCGGCACCGCCGACGGTGGTCGTGAACCTTTCGACCAGCCTGGTGGTTGAGGATGCGGCCAGGGCCGAGGGGGCCCGTTTCCTCAGGGCTCCGGTGGGGGAGGCGAACGTGGCCCGGGCCATCAGGGAAGCCGGCGCGACCATCGGGGGCGAAGGCAACGGCGGGGTGATGTACCCGGCGCTCCACATCGGTCGCGACGCGCCGCTGGGGGTGGCCTTGATCTTGCATCTCCTTGCCACGATTCGGTCTACGGTATCGCAGGTGGTGGCCGGGTCCCCGACATACACGATCGTCAAGGCGAAGGGCCCTAGGGGTCCGGAGCTGCGTCCGTTGTACGACCGGCTCCGTGAGCGCTTTGCAGACGCCCAGGCGGATGAGCGGGACGGCCTCAGGTTGGCCTGGGCCGACCGCTGGCTTCACATCCGGCCGAGCGGCACCGAGCCGATCGTCCGGCTGATCGCCGAAGCTCCCAGTCCCACCGAGGCCGAAGCCCTGGTCGCCGCGGGACGAGAACTCTTGCACTGAGGGCCGTCACGCGATGTGTGGTATCGTCGGCTACATCGGACCCCGGCAGGCCGCCGAGCTGCTCATCGAGGGGCTCAGGCGCCTCGAGTATCGCGGCTACGACTCGTCGGGCATCGCGGTGGTGAACGGCCACGGCCTGGAGGTCCGCAAGGCCGCGGGCAAGCTCAGCATGCTGGAGCAGGAGCTGGCCGGCGGCATGCCCGGCGGCACTCTCGGCATCGGCCACACCCGGTGGGCCACCCACGGCGCGCCGACCACCCCCAACGCCCATCCCCACACCGACCAGTCCGGCCGGATCGCGGTGATCCACAACGGCATCATCGAGAACTCCGCCGCCATCCGGAAGACTCTGGAGCGCCGGGGGCACACCTTCACCTCCGAGACCGACACCGAGGTGCTGGCGCATCTGGTGGGTGCGTTCTACGAGGGCAACCTGGAGGAAGCCGTCGCCGCCGCCCTGCGAGAGGTGGACGGCGCCTACGGGCTGGCCTTCATCTCGGCCGACGAGCCCGGTGTGCTGGTGGCCGCCCGGAAGGGGTCGCCCCTGCTGGTCGGCGTCGGCGAGGACGAGTGGTTCGTCGCCTCGGACGCGAGCCCGCTGCTGCAGCATACCCGCTCGGTGGTCTACCTCGACGACGGCGAGATGGTCGTGCTCACCCGCGACGGCTACCGGGTGCGGAACCTGGAGACGACCCGGATCAGCAAGCCGGTGAACCAGATCGACTGGGATCTGGCCCAGGTGGAGCGGAACGGCTACGCCCACTTCATGCTGAAGGAGATCTTCGAGCAGCCGGAGAGTCTCTGCAACACGCTGCGGGGGCATCTGCTCGAGGAAGAGGGGACGTCGCGCGTCACCGGCCTCAACCTGAGCGACGACGACCTCAAGCAGATCGAGCGGGTGGTGATCACCGCCTGCGGCACCAGCTGGCACTCGGCGCTGATCGGCGAGTACATGCTGGAGGAGATGGCGCGGATCCCGGTCGAGGTCGAGTACGCCTCGGAGTTCCGCTACCGGAACCCGGTAGTGGATCCACGGACTCTGGTGATCGGCATCAGCCAGTCGGGTGAGACCGCCGACACCCTGGCCGCCATTCGCGAGGCCAAGCGGCGCGGCGCCCGGACCATCGGACTGGTCAACGTGGTGGGTTCCACCATCGCGCGCGAGGTGGACGGCGGGATCTACTTGCACGCCGGCCCGGAGGTCGGTGTCGCCAGCACCAAGGCGTTCACTAGCCAGGTGGGGGCGCTGGCGCTGGTGGCGCTCCGGTTCGCCCGGCTCCGCAACCTGAGCATCCTGCAGGGCCGGGAGTTCATCCAGGGGCTCCGCCTGCTGCCCGACCAGATCGTCAAGATTCTGGAGCGGGCCGACGAGCTCAAGCAGCTGGCCGACCGGTTCCTCAAGACCGCGACCAACGCGCTCTATCTGGGACGGGGCGTGAACTTCCCGGTGGCGCTGGAGGGGGCGCTCAAGCTCAAGGAGATTTCGTACATCCACGCCGAGGGGTATCCGGCGGCGGAGATGAAGCACGGGCCGATCGCGCTGATCGACGAGAACATGCCGGTGGTGTTCATCGCCCCGCGGGACGCGGTGCACTCCAAGATCGTGTCCAACATCGAAGAGGTGAAGGCACGGGGTGGGAAGGTGATCGCGCTGATCAACCAGGGCGACGCCGAGATCGAGCGGCTGGCCGACGCGACCTTCGTGATTCCGGAGACGCTGGATCTGCTGACGCCGATCCTGACCAGCATCCCGCTGCAGCTGCTCTCGTACTATGTGGCCGTGGCCCGCGGGTGCAACGTGGACCAGCCCCGCAACCTCGCGAAGTCGGTGACGGTGGAATAAGCCCGGTCTGCGGGCGCGAAAACACGGAGCCGAGGAAGGATTCTCGCGGAGCCGGCGACCCGATAACGCCGCACGCGAGGTCCGACCTCGGCTCTTTCGCTGCGTCAGATCGCCCGGCAGGGGCCTTTCAGGTCATCCACCACCAC
>DASSML010000218.1:0-3405 GCA_035688895.1 Gemmatimonadales bacterium | reverse complement strand
CCGAGGTGCTCGACGGGCTCAAACAGGGTGCGCGCATATGACGATCTGGGAAACCGAGCCGAACCCCGAGGTGGCCGCGAGGCTGGCGGCGCAGGAGCGCGAGCTGGTCCGGCTGCGTGAAGAGGTGGAGCGCTGGCGCCGCGCGGCGGGCGCACAGCCGGTGCGGACCGACGTCGAGTTCACCTCCGTCTCGGGACGCGCGGTCGAGCCGGTCTACACCCCGCTCGACCTCCTCTCCCCGGCCGAGGTGCCGGGCGAGTTTCCCTTCACCCGCGGCATCCACCCGACCATGTACCGCGGGCGGCTCTGGACCATGCGCCAGTTCGCCGGGTTCGGCACGGCCGAAGACACCAACGCGCGCTACAAGTTCCTGCTCGAGCGGGGCCAGACGGGCCTGTCGGTCGCATTCGACTTTCCCACCCTGATGGGCTACGACTCCGACCATCCCCGGAGCGAGGGCGAGGTGGGCAAGTGTGGCGTCGCCGTCTCCAGCCTGGCCGACATGGAGACGCTGTTCAACGGGATCCCGCTGGACCAGGTCTCCACCTCGATGACGATCAACGGCCCCGCCGCGATGCTGTTCTGCTTCTACGTCGCGGCGGCCGAGCGGCAGGGCATCCCCATCCACCAGCTCCAGGGCACGATCCAGAACGACATCCTCAAGGAGTACATGGCGCAGCACGCCTGGATCTATCCGGCGGAGCCGGCGCTCAAGATCATCGTGGACCTGTTCGAGTGGGCGGCCGAGCACACCCCCAAGTGGAACACCATCTCGATCTCGGGCTACCACATCCGCGAGGCCGGGTCTACCGCCGCCCAGGAGCTCGCCTTCACCCTGGCCAACGGCTTCTGCTACGTGGAGCACGGCCTGGCCCGGGGGCTCGACATCGACGCCTTCGCTCCCCGGCTCAGCTTCTTCTGGGACGTGCATAACGATTTCTTCGAGGAGATCGCGAAGATGCGCGCAGCCCGGCGGATCTGGGCCCGGCACCTCCGCGATCGCTACGGCGCCCGCGACCCGCGGAGCTGGAAGATGCGCTTCCACTGCCAGACCGCCGGCGTCACGCTCACCGCGCAGCAACCCCACAACAACGTGGTCCGGGTCGCCTACCAGGCGCTCGCCGCGGTGCTGGGCGGCACCCAGTCGCTCCACACCAACGCGCTGGACGAGACCCTGGCGCTGCCGACCGAGGAGTCGGTGCGGATCGCGCTCCGGACCCAGCAGATCCTGGCCTATGAGACCGGCGTTCCCAACGTGGTAGACCCGCTCGGCGGCTCGTACTATGTCGAAGCGCTCACTGACGGGATGGAGCGCGAGGCCGAAGGGCTCTTCGCCGAAATCGAGGCGCAGGGCGGAGTAGTGCGGGCGATCGAGACCGGCTGGTTCCAGCGGCAGATCGCGCATTCGTCTATGCGGTTCCAGGCCGAAGTGGAGCAGGGCCGCCGGACCGTGGTGGGCGTGAACGATTTCGTGGAGGAGGCAGAGGCGCCGGTCGAGATCCTGAAGGTGGGGAACGAGGCCGAGCAGACCCAGCGGCGCCGGATGGCGCGGGTCCGCGCCGAGCGCGACGCCGGGCTGGTGGAGCAGCGGCTCGCCGCGCTCCGCAGCGCCGCCGCCGAAGATCGGAACATCATACCGGCCATGCTGGACTGTGCCCGTGCCTACTGCACGCTGTACGAGATCCGGCATGTGCTCGAGGAAATCTATGGGAACTATCGCGAGCCGGTCTTCTTCTGACCGGGTGCGCGGCATTACCGCCGAGCGGGCCGCGCCGGGACGCGGACGGCCGAGAGGGCGCGTCCCCTCGGTCGCCGAGGGTCTCCAGCGGCTGAGTCGGGTGGAGGCGGGGCCGCATCGGGTGGTGAGCTGCTATCTCAAGCTGGAGCCGCGGGACCGAAGCCGGGGCAAGTATCTCATCAAGTTGAAAAACCGGGTGCGCGAGGTGGTGGCGGCGCTGCCGCGCCTCGGTCTCTCGCGGTCGGTGCAGCGGGAGGTCGAGCGCGACCTCGAACGGGTGCAGAGCCACCTCGCCACGCCGGCCAACCTGCCCGACACCCAGGGTATCGCGATCTTCGCCTGCGCGCCGCTCGAGCTCTTCGAGGTGCTGCCGCTGCCGGTGGTGTACCGCTCCCGGCTCGCGGTGGACGCGACGCCGCTGGTCCGGGAGCTCGCTTCGGTGGAGGACGAGTTCGGCCGGTTGCTGACCGTGGTCCTCGACCGGACCAGCGCCCGCTTCTTCGAGGTGACCGCCTGGGCCACCGAGGAGCTGAACGGGCTCCGAGCCGACAGCACCCGGGGCAAGCGCTTCCACGGCGACCAGAACGGCCCTGGCTGGGGCGAGCACACCTACAACAACCGCATCCGGGCGGAAAAGCAGCGGCACCTCGACGCCATCGCGCGCGAGCTCTTCGCCCTCGACCGGGCCAACCCGGCGCACGGAATCGTGGTCGCCGCGCCGGGGCAGGAGGCGGGGGCGCTGGAGCCGTTCCTCCACAACTATCTGGTGGAGCGACTCCTTGGCACCGCGCGGCTCAACCCCAAGGACACCAGCCTTGCCGCCGTCCACGGCGCGACGCTGGCCGTGCGGGAGGCCTGGGAGCGCGCCTCCGAGCGGAACCTGGTGCAGGAGATGATCGAGGCGGTCGGCGGCGGCTGGGCGGTCAACGGCATGACCGCCACCCTGCGCGCGCTTTCGCGCGGGCAGGCCCGCGCCCTGCTGGTGCACGCCGATGCCGGCGAGCCCGGCTTCCGCTGCGGCGTCTCGGGCCGGCTCACCCTGACCGAGCGCGACTGCCGGGGCGAGGGCGATCCGATCCCGGTCCTCGACGTGGTGGACGACGCGATCGAGGAGGCGCTGCGCCAGGGCGTGGACGTCAACGTGGTCTACGAGCCCGAGGCGCGAGACGCCATCGACGGGCTCGGCGCCCTGCTCAGGTTCCGCTGAGCGCGCTCCGCGCGGTTCTATTCGATGCCGGCAACACTCTCATCTTCCTCGACTATCTCCGGATGGCCGAGCGGGTGGGAGCGGCACTCGGTCTTCCGCTGGAGGGCGAGGCGCTGGCAACAGGCGCCCCGGCGGCGGCCCGGGCCATGGAGCAGGTCCGCGGCGCCGATCGGGACCGTGCCACCGTCTACCTCGAGACGCTGTTCACCCTCGCCGGGGTGCCGCCGGAACGCCTGGGCGAGGTGCGGACCTGCCTGGCGGGATTGCACCAGGAGCGGCACCTCTGGTGCGCCACGGCAGCCGGCACCCGGGAAACCCTGGAGCGGCTCCGCGCCGCGGGTCTTCGGCTCGGCGTCGTGAGCAACAGCGACGGTCGGGTCGATGCGGCGCTCCGCGCGGCGAGTCTCCGTGACTGCTTCGAGGTGGTGGTGGACTCGGCGCTGTTCGGAGCGGAAAAGCC
>DASSML010000217.1:0-9967 GCA_035688895.1 Gemmatimonadales bacterium | reverse complement strand
CCGATCGTCGGACCCGCGACGTCGTATCGGTCTCTCGAGGTGAACAACGACGGCAAGGCGACGGCGACGGCCGACCTTCCGGTCGCAATCCCGACGTCGGGGCAGTACTACATCAACGTGCACGCCTCGGCGAACAACATGGGGACCATCATCGCCTGCGGAAACCTGGCGCCACCCATCAAATAGCCGGCGTGGCCGCGTCAGCTCCTAGGAGTCGTGGGCCTTCGAGTCCACGCTCTCGCGGATGAGACCGGCCACCCACTCCGCCTCGCGCTTGTCGCGGATGCCCCGGCCCGCGACCACCTTCTTGCCGTTCCGCTGCACCACGACGACGTCGTAGTACGGCGTCCCTCCGGCCTGCATGCCGATCCGGGTCGCCACCTCGGCCACGTCGGGTGACGCCACCCGGCGCTCCCGGCCGGCGGTGATCAACCCGCTCGCGACCAGCACCGCCCCGTCTCCCGCGGTCACCCGGGAGACGCCGAGCCACTGATCCAGCACCGCCCAGACGAGCAGCGCGGCGAACAGGCCGAACACGATCGGAAAGACCAGCGGCGCGCCCAGCGCGATCATCGCCACGATTGCGCCGAGCCAGAGGAGCAGGAAGAGCGTGAGGCCGATGGCGGCCCCGAGGTTCCGGCCGGCGGGAAAGACGATCTCGGTGCCGCGCCGATTCCGGGTCACCTGGATGCGGCACTCCGGGCCCGGCTGAAAGTGCGCGACCTGCTCGGCGATGGCCCGCGCGGCGGCTGCCTCCTCTTCGGTGCGCGGTCGGTCGCTCTCGGCAGTCCGAAACACTGGGACCTCGAAGGCCGAGGCGTAGTCCACGCCGGGCACATCCGCCGAGACCTCCAGTCGCCAGAGTACCGTGTCGCGGGAGTTGCGGTCGTCGCAGGGAAGCGCGTCGGGCGGAATGGGGAAGCGCACCGGTACCGTGGTCGTCATGCCCTGGGCCGTGCGCGAGGGGCGGCCGGGGACCTGCTGCTCCTCCTGCCACAGCACTCGCTCGCTGGTGGAGCGGTCGTCGCCCGAGCCGGTGGTGACCCGCCGGATGCAGCTGAGCACGACCCGAAATCCATTCGCCGGCGTGAGCGGGAGCGGAGCCAGGACGGTCCCGGAGAGGGAACGCCCGGTTGCCGCTGGACGGGTCTCGAGCTCGAGGCGGCTCACGCCGAAGCGCTGGAGCCGGGCACTGATCCGCGCGGCCCAGACCAGGAGGGCTAGTCCCGCGACCGGAAACACCAGCGCCACCAGTCCGGCGCGGTTCCCCTCCTCCAGCGCGGCTCGGACGCCGAAGTAGGCTGCCGGAAGGCTCACCAGGTTCCACAACGCCACGAAGCCCCAGGCGAACCGAGCGGTTGTGCGGTTGCTGTCCTCGATCCGGCCTGCGGCCCAGTCCGCGCGCCACAGCCAAGGCTCATCGGGGTGCCCAGCCCGGGCCGCCTCCACGTCGGCGAGCCGGCGACGTCCCCGTGCGAGGGCAATCAGCCCGCCGATACCGACGGCGCCGAAAGTGATCGCGAAGATGGCGAAGAACGCCGCCTGCTTCCAATCGCCCATCGCGACCATGCGCACGGTCTGCACCGCCGCGAACACGCCGACCCCCGCGAACGGGAGGAGGAAGAGCGCGATGCAGCCGACGGGACCGTTCATCCGGCGTCACCGGTCGCGATCGGCGTGTCGCCGCGCCGGCCCCACTCGCTCCACGATCCATCGTAGAGCGTGGCCCGGGGATGGCCCAGGACGTGGAGCGCGAAGAGCACCGCGCACGCGCTCGTTCCCGAGCCACAGGTCGCGACTACCGGCCGGGCCGGATCGACGCCCGCCGACTCGAACCTGCGCCGCAGCTCCTCCGGCGGCAGCAGCAGCCCCTCCGCATCCACCAGGGAGGTGGAAGGCACGCTGCGGCTTCCGGGGATGTGTCCGCCGCGGAGTCCCGGTCGGGGTTCCGGCTCCCTCCCCGCGAAGCGCCCTGGAGGCCGAGCGTCCACGAGCTGTTCGCCGCCATTCCGGGTGAGCTCCAGCACCTCGGCCAGGGTGCGCACCTGTCCGAGGCGCAGCCGTGCGTGGAAGCGGGCGGCGGGGTATAGGACCCGTCCCGTCTGCAGCCGACGGCCCTCCCGGCGCCATTGCGCCATGCCCCCGTCGAGCACGCCGACCCGATCGTGCCCGAAGGCGCGGAACATCCACCACGCCCGCGCCGCGCTGAGGTTGGACCCGGAGCCGTCGTAAACCACGACGTCGTCCTCGTCGCCGATGCCGAGCTTCCCCATCCGCTCGGCGAAGTCGCCGGCCTCGGGCAGCATGTGCGGCAGATCGGTCGACGGATCGCTGTTCGCGTCCAGATCGAAGAAGACGGCCCCGGGAATGTGCCCCGCCAGGTACTCGGCCTCGGCGTCGCGTCCGGCACTGGGCAGGTACCACGAGGCATCGACCACGCGAAGTCCTGGCCGGGTCAGCCGCTCGCCCAGCCACGCCGTGGATACGAGTGCCGGGAGCGCGTCGCTCACGGAATCAGCAGCACCTTGCCGGTCGTTCGCCGGGCCTCGAGCTCGCGCTGAGCCTCCGCGGCCTCCGCCAGCGGGAAGTCGTGGCCGATGCGCACCTCGAGCGTCCCCTCCGCCATCCACTGGAGCACTTCTCCGGCTCGGGCCAGCAGCTCGGCGCGGGTGGCGGTGTAATGGGCCAGCGTCGGCCGGGTGAGAAAGAGGGAGCCCTTGGCGTTGAGCAGCTGAGGGTCGAACAGCTCGACCGGCCCGCTCGATTGGCCGAAGAGCACCAGCATGCCTCGACGCGCCAGGCAATCGAGGCTCCTGAGAAACGTCGTCCGTCCCACCGAGTCGTAGACCACCTGCACGCCGGCGCCGCCGGTGAGTCGGCGGACCTCGCTCAGGAAATCGGTCTTGCTGTAGAGAATGACCTCGTGCGCGCCGGCCTGCCGGGCGAGCGCGGCCTTGTCCTCGGTGGAGACGGTGCCGATCACTCGGGCACCGATCCGGCTGGCGATCTGGCAGAGCAGAAGTCCCGTACCGCCGGCCGCGGCGTGGACCAGGCAGGTGTCGCCGGGGGCGAGCCGGTAGGTCGCATAGGCCAGGTAATGTGCGGTCATCCCTTGAAGCAGGGCGGCCGCGGCCTGACGCGAGGTCACCCTCTCGGGCACCGGGACCAGCCGCTCGGCCGCCGCGAGCGCGTACTGCGCGTACCCGCCCCGGACGGCTTCGGAGACGACCCGGTCTCCCGGGCGGCAGGTCGTCACCCCCGCTCCGATCCGTTCCACCGTGCCGGCCGCCTCCCGGCCGAGCGTGAGCGGCAGCTGCCCCGGATACAGGCCGGTGCGGTGGTAGACGTCGACGTAGTTGATGCCGGTGGCTTCGACCTTGATCAGCGCCTCGCCCGGACCGGGCTCCGGAACCGGGACATCCTCCAGCCGGAGCACCTCGGGGCCGCCGAACTGATGAATCCGAATCGCCTGCACCCAAGGGGCTCCTGATGAGGTTCCCCGTAATGTGCCAACGAAGCCCGGCCGCGCGCCACGCGGAACTCCGCCGCCGCGAGGGGGCGGATCAGACCCCGATCAGCCGCCGCTCCGGGCCGGCGTAGGATGGATCGGCGAGCCGGCGGCGCTCGGTCACCGCCCCCGGCGTGCTGCTGTCCAGGCGGTGGCGGCTCGCGTGGTTGTATCCGGCGGCCCCGCCGGGGCCGAGGTCGACCTCATGCCGCTGCATGATCGCGAGCGCTTCATCGGTTCGAGGTCCGGCGTCGACGGTCACCAGCGCACCGCCGGAGCGCAGGCCGAGGTCGAAGTGGCGGGCATCGACCTCCGGCACGCCGACAGCCACAAGCGCGCCGATGAGTCCGCCGGTCGCGGCCCCGATGCCGGCGGCGGTGAGCGCCGAGGCCAGCACGCCGCCGACGACGATCGGCCCCAACCCCGGCACCAGGAGGGAGCCCAGCAGGCCTATCACTCCGCCGATCACCCCGCCACTCACCACACCTTTGACGGCTTCCTCGGCCACCGGCGCACCGGTGTCTTCAGTCAGCACGGCCGCGCCCGAGTCCTGCATCGCGAGCCCGATCTGATCCTCGTGGAACCCCGCGGCCTGCAGATCCCGAATCGCCTCCTCGGCATGGTGGCGGTCGCGAAAGAGTCCGACGACGGTGCGGCCGGTACGATCGACATCGGTCATGACGCGCTCCCGGAAATTGCACTCGGCTTACGTTAGGCCCGCAGCCTCGCCAGAGTCGTGATGATCCTCACACCGGCTTAACGTGGCCGCCCCGTCCGCGTCCCCCGGACGCATTCCGGGACATCACATCTCCAAGGAGACGTGCCATGATCGGCATCCGATGGTGGTCGGTCGGCCGAGCCGCCGGGACGATCCTCGTCCTCGGGCTTGGCGCCTGCAGCGACAGCGGCGCCCCGACCGACGACACCATTCCCAGCGCGGAGGCGGCCGATATCGGCGACGCGGCGGCGGACGAGGGCGAACAGGCCTCGCTGGCCGTCGGACCGATCGCACGCGGGTGCGCGACGGTGGACGACCTCACGGACACCGATCAGGACGGCGCTCCCGATCAGGCGACGTTCACCTACACCCTGCCCGCGTGTCATTTCACCGGCTATCGCGGCGGCACACTGGATGTGACCGGAGTCATCGTCCTCAGCGATCCGACGCCCACGGCGGCCGACTTCGCGTATCAGGCCACCCTGGAGGACTTCACCCGGTCGTTCACCGGCGCCGGCGGAGCGCGCAGCTACACCGCGGTCCGGAACGGCAGCCGGGTGCTGACCGGCAACGCGGCGGGCCTCAGCCTCAGCAACACCATGACCGTGGTGCGCACCTATCCCGCGCGCCCGCAGGGCACGGTGAGCCACAACCTGCTGCTGCAGTTCACCCCGGCCGCTGGCGCGTCGCTGCGGCGCGGGGATCCGCTGCCGGATGGGATCTTCACCGAGAACGGCACGCTCACCTGGAGCCGCGAAGGCCGGAGCCGCACCTTCACGGTCACCACGGTGGCGCCGCTGGTGTGGGACGCCTCCTGCTCGACCGAGCGCAAGATCGCCTCGGGCGAGATTCGCCTCACCCTGGCGAGCGGCGGCTATGTGCGGCTGGTATGGAGCGGCTGCGGAGTGGATCCGACCCGAAGCTTCGTCGGCTGAGACCTACGCGGCGCGGACTTCCTCGACCGCATCGTCGGCGGGACTGCGGCCCCGCCTGGTATAGCAATCGAAGAACGCGCGCGCCTGCTCGACGTCGGCGGGATGGAAGTAGCCGGGCCCGAGGTCGGCGCAGCCCCGGAGCGCGATGTCCACGAGGTCCCTGGCGACGCGTCCGATGAGCGGGTCGGCCAGGCCTAGGCGGCCCGCTCGCTCGAGCAGTCCGGTGTCAGGGGGGCCGAGCAGGTCCGCGGCAGCGCGCATGGCTCCGGGATCGTAGGTGATCCCCACGGCCAGCGCGAGCGGGGCCGCGTACCACCGCGGTGACAGCGCATCGCAGGAGCGGAGCTCGAAGTGTCCTCGGGGCCGCACCTCGGGAAACAGGGTGGTGAGGTGCTCCGACCATTCTTCGGGGCTCGGTTCGGCTCGCCGCAGCCAGTCGCCGAAGCTTCGGTACTCGGCCCCGACGGTGGGAAAGAGCATCGCCGGGGCGGCCAGCGCGAAATCCAGATAGGCGCCCACCGGGTCGTCCTCCGCCCACGGCAGTCCGGTACGCGCCGGGTCCACCGCCCGCCACACGGCGGCCCTCGTGCTCCGATAGCCGGTCGGCTCCCCCTCGTAGAGCGGCGAGTTGGCGAAGATCGCGGTCGCGAACGGCGCGGCCGCGTTGAGAACCCGCCAGCGGAGCCAGGGATCGTCGTCGAGGTCCAGGCCGATCTGGAACGCGGCCGTCTGCCGCATCATCCGGCCCCCGTGCGGGCTCACGCTGGCCAGATACTCCGCCATCCGATCGTAGCGACGGTTGTGCAGCAGCAGCGGCGCTCGCTCCAGGGGGTTGGCCGGATCCAGGCCGACGGTGAGGAGATCGATCCCCTCGCCCGCGGCGGCCGAGCGGAGCGGCACGACCGTGCCGCGCAGCAGGCCCAGGAGCACGCTCGGTGAGGGGCAGGGCGGAGAGCTGTACTCGAGCTGGCCCCCCGGCTCGAACGTGAGCGAGCCGCCAGCGGGCAGCTCGAAACAGGGCGTGTCCTTGGCGGTCCGGGTCTCCCGCCACCCGCTGCGGGCGCCGAAGCGGCGGAGGAACGGCAGCGTCGCGCCGGGGCCTTCGTCGATGGCCGCCCGGCGGCCGGTCGACGCCTCGACCGGAATCAGCTCCACTTCGGCCCCGACCCGGCGCGGCGTGAGCGACGCGCTCGCGGGGGCGGCGAAGATGCGCTCGGCCAGATCGGCCGCGAGGGCCCGGACGCTGGTGCGCGTCACGCCGGCGATCCGATCGTCAGGGCGAAAAGACGGTCGGCGTCGTGCCGCCAGGCCTCCAGCCGAAGGCCGGCCGTGCGGAACAGGTCCCCGACGCTGGCCTTGTCGTACTTGGCGCTGATCTCGGTGCGGAGCGTCTCACCCTCGGCGAACTGGACGACGCCGATGCCCGGGATCATCACCTGCTGCGGCCGGCTTGCGACCAGATGCATCTCGATCCAGTGCGCCGTGCGGTCGTAGAACGCGCGGTGGTCGAAGGCCGCCGGATCGAAGTCCGCACCCAGCTCGTGGTTCAGCACCCGGAGCATGTTGCGGTTGAATTCGGCGGTGACACCCTGAGCGTCGTTGTACGCGGCTTCGATCTTCGCGACATCCTTCCGCAGGTCTACACCCATCAGGAATCGGTCGCCCGGCGCCATCGCGTCGCGGATATGCGTCAGCAGCCGGATGGCGGCGGTCGGATAGAAGTTCCCGATGGTCCCGCCGATGAAGGCGATCAGCGCCGGAGCGGGCGCCCGGCGCGGCAGGTGGAGCTCGGCACTGATGTCGGCCACAACCGGCTCGACCAGCAGGCCGGGGTACTCCCGCCGAAGCCGGGCCGCGGTCTGCGAGAGGAAGGTGGCGCTCACGTCGATCGGCACGTACAGCTCGGCGGTGCCCGCGGCGCGCATCGCGTCCAGGATGATCCGGCTCTTTTCGGCGTTGCCCGCGCCCAACTCGACCAGGGTGCGGGTGCCCAGCCGGGCGACCAGCTCCGGCACCCAGGCCTCCAGCAGGGCGCGCTCGGTCCGGGTCTGGTAGTACTCCGGAAGCCGGGTGATCCTCTCGAACAACTCCGAGCCGCGCTGGTCGTAGAAGAACTTAGGCGGTAGCTCCTTCTGCGGGAGCGCCAGGCCGTCCGCCACCTCCGCCAGCATGCCGGGGTCGGCCCGCTGCGGCTGTACCCGCGCGGCGGCATGGCCGTAGCGCGTCGAGCTCGGCTTAATCATCGCGCGCGCACCGGAAGCCGCTGAAGATCTGGCGGCGGATCGGGAAATCCCAGTTGCGGAAGGTGCCGCGGATCGCGCCGGGCCGGGTGGCCCAGGAGCCGCCGCGCAGCACCTTGTACTCGTCGCCGAAGAAGACCTGGGAGTACTCAGGATAAGGGAACGCTTCGAACCCGGGCCAGGGACCGAAGTCGCTAGCGGTCCACTCCCAGACGTCGCCGATCATCCCCGAGCAACCGAGCGCCGAGACGTTCCGGGGATACGCGCCGAGGGGCGCGGTGCCGAAGCCGAGCTGGTCCAGGTTGGCGAGGTGGCGTCCCGCGGGCTCTTCGCCCCAGGGGTAGATGCGCGCCGTCCCGGTGGCCGGGTCCCACGTAGCGGCCACCTCCCACTCGATCTCGGTGGGGAGCCGCTTCCCGGCGAAGCGGGCGAACGCCTCCGCCTCGTGC
Source organism: Gemmatimonadales bacterium (assembly GCA_035688895.1). Lineage (GTDB taxonomy): Bacteria > Gemmatimonadota > Gemmatimonadetes > Gemmatimonadales > GWC2-71-9 > CAVVWJ01. Next base: position 2,117 of record DASSML010000217.1, on the reverse strand, counting down.
CAGCAGACGTGGCACACCGGGTGGTTCGGATCGACCGGACCCACTCGGTCCATCGTTCGGGTCATCCAGCGGTCGTTCTCGAGGAACCAGTACTTGGGGGCGCTCGCGCGGGATTCCTGCAGCCAGGCCCAACCCGCGTCGGACCAGTACGCCCGGGTGTCGTAGCCGCCGGCGCCGATGAAGATCAGGAAGTCGCCGTTGCTCACCGGATCCACGTCGATCCGGAACGGGGCGACCTCGACGGCGTGCCGGGGACGCTCGTTGTCGTACGCCGAGGCCCGATCGTCGGTTCCCACGGTCACGGTGCCGCCCGGAAAGCGTACCATGGCACCGCGCGTGCGAGCCGCGGAGGGCGCTCCGGGCAGGGTGAACCCGGCATACGGCGCGTAGGGCCGCCCGAGCTTGAGCTGCATCGTCTGCAGCATGGTCTCGTTGTGCTGATACTCGTGCTGCAGCACCATGTCGTACACGTAGCCGTCGCGCAGCAGGGGATTGGCCTCGTCCGGCTCCAGCGCGGCGAGCCGCGCCACTACCCGCGCCCGGATCTCCGCCATGATGGCCCGGCACTCGGCCAGGCCGGGCAGCGGCAGCGCGCCGCGCTTGGCGCGGGGGTGCTCGAAGGGATTGAACATCCCCGGCATCTCGACGAACTCGATGGGGCCGTCGAGGTTACGGGTGAGCCACAGCTCCTCGAAGTAGGCGATGTGCCCCAGATCCCAGAGGATGGGGCTCATGAGCACGTCGTGCTGGATCCGGAGCTCGTCGTCGGTGAGCGGGGCGACCAGGTGGAACGTCCGCGCACGCGCCTCGGTCAGGCGCTCGACGATCACATCCCGGTCCACGCGGCCCGGGGCCAGAGTAGGACTCATACCCCCTCGAGATTGGCAAACAGGTTGTTCAGCGACTCGGCGAGCGTTGGATGCGCGAAGACCCCGTCTCTGAGGCTATGATACGGCAGATTTCCCATCATGGCGAGTTGCAACATCGCCAGGATCTCTCCCCCTTCGATGCCCAAGATCGCAGCCCCCAGGATCCTGCCGCTGTGAGCTTCGACCAGCGCCTTCATGACTCCCCGGGGCTCGTCCATCTCCAAGGCCCGAGCCACCTTGGACATCGGCATCCGAGCCACCCGGTACTCCCGGCCCTGGGCCCGGGCCTCCCGCTCGCTCAGACCGACACGGCCCAGCTGCGGGTCGGTGAAAACGGTGTACGGTACCAGGCGCTTGGTCGTCGTCGCGTCTCCGCCCTGTAACAGGTTGGCCCGGATGATCCGGAAGTCATCGTAGGAGATGTGAGTAAAGGCCGGGCCGCCCTTCACGTCGCCCAGGGCCCAGACGCCAGGCGCGGACGTCTCCAGGCGCTCGTTGACGACGATGAAACCCTTGGCATTTGTGTTCACGCCTCCGGCGGCGGGGTCGAGCCGGTCGGTGTTGGGCACCCGTCCCGCCGCGCTCAGGACCCGCGTGCCCTCGAGCGTGATCTCCCCCGTCCCGGTGCCGACGATCAGCCGAACGCCTCCGCCGGGAAGCGGCTCCGCACATGTCGGTCGGGCATCGAGGAGCACCTCGATCCCGTCCTCGCGGAGGATACCCGTCACCGCCTCCGCAATGTCCTCGTCCTCCAGGGGCAGGAGCTGGCGATCGCGCTGCACGATGGTGACCCGGCTGCCGAACCGCCGGAACATCTGGGCGAATTCGAGCCCGATGTAGCCACCGCCTACCACCAGCAGGTGCTCCGGGGCCGTGTCCAGCTCCATGATTGAGGTGGAGTCGAGGGCTCCCACCCGATTGATCCCCGTGATGTCGGGCGCAACGGGGCGGCACCCCACGTTGAGAAACACCTGGGCGGCGACGAGGTTCCGCCCGTCGACCGCGACCGTGCGCGGAGCCACGAACCGCGCCTCGCCCCAGATCAGGTCGAGGCCCGGCGTCTCCTTGATCCGTCGCTCGCCACCCTCGCGAAAACTCTTGACGATTGCCCGCTTGCGCTCCCGCACCACGGCGAGATCGACCCGCACCGGACCGGTCTGCACGCCGTAGTCCGCGCCGCGGCGGGCCAGGTAGGCCACCCGCCCGCTCGCCACCATGGTCTTGGTCGGGGTACAGCCTTCGTTGACG
>DASSML010000216.1:0-5298 GCA_035688895.1 Gemmatimonadales bacterium | reverse complement strand
GCCAGCTGGTTCAACCCAGCCGGGCTGTCTCTCAGCGAGAAAAGCCAGCTCAGCGCCAGCGCCAATGCCTACGAGTTCACCGGCTTCGCGCTGGAGGGCGTGGAGTTCACCCGGGGCGGCACCCGATTCAGCTCGATCGGCTCCTATTTCGGCGGCGTGCTGGGCGCCCCGATCGTGAAATCGCAGAACCTGCGCCTGGGGTTCTCCTTCACCAAGCCCGTCTCCTGGGCGCCGAGCCGAATCGAAGGTGCCATCGAGTCTCCCGAGAGCAACGAGTCGTTCCTCTATTCCGCCTACGTCTCCTTCAGCACCTTCATCCCGGCCCTGAACGCGGGACTTCGACTGACCGACCGGCTCCGTGTCGGCGCAGGGCTCGGCTACGCCTACACGTCGTTGTACCAGAACCAGTCCCTGTCCGACCGTTTGCTCACCGCCACCGGGGCGACGACGGGGTTCCGCACGATCGAGACCGACGGCAACGTGGGCAACCTGCTGGTCACCGGTTCGGCCCAGTTCGACGTGGGTGAACGGGTGCGGCTCGGCGCCATCGTCACCGCCCCGGGCGTCCGGGTCGCGGGATCGAGCCGGGTGACCTATCAGAATTCCGTGTTCCGGGGAGCCGAGTCGCGCGACATCGCCTTTCGGGACGACGAGATGACTTTCGACTACAAGCCACCACTCCTCGCGGGCGTCGGGGCGGCGGCCCGGTTCGGTCGCGCCGAGGTCGAGGTGGACGTGCGCTATCACGGCGCCCGGGACGCGTACGTCCTCTTCTCCAGTGAGGTGCCCGCGACGCTGGTCACGACCGACGCGGCCGGCACACCCACCGAAGGTACCCTGGCCTTCGCCGACATCGTCGAGGAGACCAAGGCCGTCACCAACGTCTCCGTGGGCGGCCACTACGGCTTTTCCCCCAGCTTCCGGGTTCACGCCGGGTTCTTCACGGACAACAGCCCGGTCGAGCGTCCCGAGACCTCGATCTTTCGCGCCGTCGATTTGACCGGCTTCTCGACGGGCGTCTCGTTCGGTGCCGGAAAACTCACGGCCTCGGCCGGTGTGTCGGGATCCACCGGCACCAGCGCTGGGCGCGAGGTGGGCCCCACGCTGGGCGGGCGCGAGGGCGTGACCAAGGTGAAAGTCCGCACCATCAATCTGCTCTACGCCGTCTCCTACGCGTTCTGATCCTCCGGACCAGGCGCCGGAACAGCACACGGGCGCCGACCGCGACGCGGACCGCACCGGCGGTCACGCGTTCGCGGCCGACGCCCGCGGCAATCCGGCGGGCCGGCTCCTGCGTGGCTGCCTACATCGAGTCGTGCGGAGCCATGGTGGTGTCCATCGGCGTGGTGGCCGAGTCCTTCACGGCTCCGGCCGTCGAGTCGACCACGGCCGCGGTGCTGTCCACGGTGGCCCCGGCCGACGCCGCGGCGGCGTTGGCGGAATCCGCGACCGGCGCGGCCGCAGTGGGCTTGGCCTCAGGTGTGACGTCTTCCGGTCCCTTGTTCTTGGAACAGCTCGCCGTCACGAGGAACGCTCCGGCCACAGCCGGCAACAGCAGGGTCTGCCAACGCATCGTGCCTCCCGGGTGGGTATCTCGACCTAGTTTGCGAACACCTTCTGCTTCTTCATTTCATTCACGGTCGCAGTGACGATCTCGTCCACCAGGCTGGCCATGTTGGTGGGGTTCACCGTTTGGCTCCGGCTGGACCAGAGCAGCTTCTCCTGCTCGATCTGGTAGACATTGGTGTTGAAATCCACGTACTGATTTTCCTGGACGTAGCCGGGATCGTAGTACGTGCTCCATCCGTATCCCCACCCGCCCCACATCGTGTTGTAGTATGAAGGCACGGCGTACGCTTGGCCAGGGACGTAGGTGGTCGTGCGATCGACGTTGACCAGCGCCATGATCACGGCGCCGTCGAATCCGCCGGCCTTGACCTTGGCCTTGGCCGCCTCCCGGTCGTGCAGGTCGTCATCGGTCAGGAACTGGTAGCTCGGGGTCGAGTTCTTGATGCGCTTGGCCAGCACATCCTCGACCGTCCGGCGGGTACCGGCGTCTTTGCAGGCGCAGACCGCCAGGACCTTGGTGAACCGGACGGATCCCGCGCTGGGATCCTTCCAGCTGTTCGTCACCTCCGTGGTCGGGGCGCAGGCGACCGCGAGCAGAAGGGCGACGACGATGGGTCCGTGGGACTTGCGCATGAATGGCTCCGGAGAGTGCAGATCTTTACACGATCGCACAGTGTGGGCCTTCGAGCCAGTAGACCTTGGTGCAGCCGGGAGTTCGGTCAGAAACGCGCCTCAAACCCGAGCGTCGGGCCGCTCAGGTAGGCGTCGTACACGAAATCGTCGGATTCGTAGTCCGCATCCAGGTGCCGGTAGGCAGCCAGCGCGGTACAGCAGGCCCCGACGTCGATCCCCACACCCCCCATTGCCTGCCAGGTGAAGTCGGACCCCCCGGCCCCCACATCGCCCTTGCCGATCAGGTGCCACCGTTGGGCGAAGCCATAGCGCACCCGGGCGCCCAGGGTGCCGTCCACCCACCCTTTGGAGCCGGAGGTCGCGGCCACCTGGGTGCCCTGCTCGGTCACGTCGACCCCGGCGTCGGTGTGCCAGTACCGCGCGCCAGCCAGGCCGTCCACACCGCCCCAGGGCCGCGCCAGCAGGGTGTAGCCGATCTCGGGCTGCAGGATGACCTGATCGATCGACGCGTGCACCGTCTGGTTCCCCGCCGCCTCGTCGTCGCCGATGCTGTGGTAGACGAAGTCGAGCCGCCCCAGCCAGCGCTCGCGGCGGGCCTCGCCCAGGGCCGCGAGGCCGACCTTGATGTTATCGAGCACGTCCCCCACGGAGAGGTCGAGATTCGCCTCGCCGCCGTCCACCCTGAGGCGGCCCTTCTGGCCGGCGCTCCAGATGTAGGGGGTGACCGAGAAGCCCCAGTGGGCGGCGCTGACGGTGTCGGGGTTGGCGTGCGCGTCGGGGACGTAGTCGTTCTGCGCCCGGACCGGAGCCGGCGCGGTGAGCACCACGACGAGGCTCAGCCCGAGGGTCCAGCCGGAACGGTTCATGGTGGGAGGTCCCTGTCGTCACGCCTGCCCCTCCGGGGTGACCGGAGGGGCTTCTCGTCAGGCGTCAGAAGGCGAGAACCAACCCGGTACTCAAGGTGCCCTGGGTGACCCAGGTCGTCCCTTCCACCACGAAGCAGCCGTAGAAGTCGCACCAGGTCCCGTAATCACCCGAGGGGAACGGGGTCACCCAGAGGCGGGCGTCGAACCGGACACCCACGCGGTTCGACTTCGCCATGTACTTGCCGCCCGCCCCGACCGACCAGGAAAAGCGGGTGTCGCTCCCGAACCCCTCCGCCTTGAGGTCGAAGATGCCGATGCCGAGCGAGCCGCTCAGGAAGGGCTTGAATTGTCCCGTGCTGTGCACCGGTGTCCCGATGCCACCGATCTGGATGTAGTTGACGGCGAATCCTGCGGATCTCCCCTGGCCGCCGTTGAGCGGCCGGAAGTCGAGGTCGGTATCCTGACGGAGGTAGGTGAGCTCGACGGCGCCGGCTTCCTGCATCAAAAAGCTCAGGATGGCGCCCCAGGCGAAGGAATCCTGGAGCTCCAGCTTACCGGCGCCTAGCGCGCCGCCCGCCTCGGTATCGAAGGAGCCCCCCCACTGGTAGGCACCGAAAGGAGTGAACTCGAACCGATTCTGGTGCTCGACTTCCACCAGCCCCTGGGCCTGGAGACCCGAAACCATGAGACCGCAGGACAGGCCTGCGACCGCCAGCAGACGAGGGACGAGACGGTGCACGTTGCCTCCAACCGTGAGGTTCAGGGATGGCCCGCGGTACTGCGGATGACAGTCCCCACCTTCGCCGGTCTGGCGGTGGGCGACCATTGGACCTTGGTACAGGAGGAACCCGGGGGCGTCTTAAGCTAGCGAAGCGCGAGGGCCGGCGCATCTGTGAAGACCGCGCCCCAGTCGTGTCGGATGCTCACGACCGTCCAGCGGCGGCCGGGGGCCAGCTCCAGCGCCCGTTCGGCGCCGGCGGCGTAGTCGAACTCCCGGGCCTGGTCGTCGTGCCGGAGGAGGAGCTGAAGGGATCGCCGGTTCTGGCTGGCGGCGTAGTCCAGCATGGGGATATCGCCATTGGAGTTGCCGGCCGCGAGGATGGGTCGCCGTCCTATCCGGCTCCAGATCCGCACCGGCTTGGCGAGGCCGTCGTCGAACACGTCTGGCAGGCCCCGAAAGACTACGGCGCCGCCCTCCGGGCCCTCTCGGTAGCGCAGCCCGGCGGCGCTGCCGATGACCCGCTCCGGCGGGATGCCGTAGATCGCCTCCGCGAGGGTGCGCATGAAGTCGCGGTCGCCGCCGGCGGCCACATAGCAGGTGAACTCGTTGGCCTCCAGGTATCGGATCAACTCGATCATCGGCTGGTAGCCGCACTCGGCCAGACCCCGATCCAGGGTGGGGTGGCGGGCGTGATGCAGGAACGCGTCGGCCTCGCGCTCGCAGTCCTCCACCGGCCAGCCCCGGAAGGCATGGAGCACCCCGGCCATGAGGACCTTGGCCTCGGCATCGTCGCCCCGGTAGTGCCGGGTGAGCGCCCCGCCCATCCAGGCATAGTCCCGGTGGTACGCCGCGCGCCACGGCTGGCGGCTGCGGAGGGTGGGTGTCGCCTCCGCCATGCTGGCCAGGCGCTGGAGGATGAACCCGAGCTCGATCGGCATCGGCTGCTCGCACCACAGCGTACCGTCGGTGTCGAAGACCGCGACCCGCTCGGCAGGCGGGACGAAATCCCCGCTACCCGTTCGGGTCACCGCCTCCACGAATCCTTCGATGGCGTCGCGGGTGGCGGTCAGGTTCCAGGACGGCAGCGAGGCCGGCGAGCCAAGGGGGGTGGAGCCACGTGTGCCGGCCATGCGCCCTCTGCGATGGTGTCGAGGTGGTGGAACCAAGATGGGTTGGACGGCCGGTGCCGAGGTATTGCACGATGGTTCTAGGGGAGCCCTGCGGGCGGCGGTCCAGCCTCCCTGACCCTGCACCAAGGTCTGATGTCACCGGGTGGGACGGCGGTCTATCCTCGTCACCTCCCCGTGGGCGAGGGCACACTCAATGCTCCGGATCATCTGCTCCGTTCTCCTCGCCCTCATGGCGTTGGCCTGCGGCCTTCCGGCTGCGGCGCAAACCCCCGGCACAGACGAAGATGCCGAAACGACCGCCCCGGTCGTCCTGGACGGGTACACCCTGTTCCAGGTCCGCGGCGCCCGGTCCTATCCCGCCGAGCGGCGGGCCGGTGAG
>DASSML010000215.1:0-3723 GCA_035688895.1 Gemmatimonadales bacterium | reverse complement strand
CGGCCACCACGGTCAGCAGCCGGCGGGTTGCGTCGCTCCACGGAGGCCCGGCCTCGGCCAGCGCGTGCATGCCGGCCACGATGGCATCGGGGGCGAGCGCCGATCCCCAGTCGCTCCACTGCTCGGCGAACCGGGCGAGGCTCTCGAGATGGCGCCGCACCGGCGGCCGTCTCGATTCGCCCGCTCGGAGCAATGCCCGGAGCGCGAGGACACTCAGCGCGAACCGGGCCGCCGGCTCCGCCCGGAAGACCTTGCCGTTGGGAAGGGTGACGGGAGTGATGCGCTGCTCGGGTGGCGCCGGTGAGAAGAAGCCGACCAGAAAATGCTCGCAGGCGCGGCGGGCGTGCCGTTGTTTGTCGCACCCTTCGCCGAACGCGCCGCTCCGGCCCTGGAGCGCGCCCAGCCACCGGATCGCGGCGCGGATGGGGCGGCCGTCAGTCGGCTCACCGAGGTCGAGCAGCTCGTGCACCCGCCAGATGGTCGGCAGCGAGGCGCCCTGCATGCTGCCGTCCGGCCTGAGCTCCGCGGCGAGCCTCTCACGCAGCTCCAGCGCAAGGGCCGGATCGCGCGGGCCCGGGTGACCGAGCGCCCGCCGGGCGAGGATGGCGGGTCGACTCGGCTCCGCCCCGAAGTACTGGGCCAGACGAGCCACTAACTCCGGACTCATCCCGATCCCCCGCCCAGACGCCAGGCCAGGATGCCGCCGGCCACGAGGGTGCGAAGCATCCGCAGCAGCCGCAGCCCGATTGGCGGTCGCGCCCCCCGAGCCCGGGGCCCGGTCGGCGGCTCCCCGCCGGGCGGCCATTCGCGGAGCGCCGCGACCAGTCCGAACACCAGCCACCACGCGCCCGCGCCGAGGCTCCCGAACCAGAGGGCGCCGAAGAGGGTGAGCAGCAGCGACTCGCCGCCGTCGAGCAGCCCCATGCGGCGGTGCGACCCGGTTCCCCGGCGCGCGATCACGTCCCACCCCAGGAGCCATCCCGTCACCAATGCCCATCCGAGCAGCAGCCGGCTCAGCGCCATCGCCTCACCGGATGCCGGGGATGCTGTCCGGGACGTAGAGGCGCCCCCGGCTCATCACCCGGTCGATCGCCCTGGTATTGCGGATGTCGGCGGTCGGGTCGCGGGTGAGAATCACCAGATCCGCCACCTTTCCCGGTGCCACCACTCCGATCGAATCCACCCCGATGAGGAGCGCGCCGTTGCGGGTGGCGGTCACCAGGGCATCGTTCGCGCTGAGGCCGGCGTTCGCGAGCAGCTCCATCTCGCGGTGCAGGCCGTATCCGGGCACCATGAGCTGGTTGGCGGCGTCGGTGCCCGCCGCGATGACCCCGCCACGGGCGAAGAAGTCGCGGAGGAAGCGATTCTGCACCAGGCGAGCCTCGCGGAAAGCCTCGAAATCCTGCCGGGTCCACCCGGCCCGCGTCACCATGTCGGGCACGTTCCAGCGCCGCCGCTCGATCTCCGGCACCGCGCGATACATGGAGTCCTGCATCAGGGTGGAATCGTCCAGCCGGCTCATGGTCTCGTGCAGAATCAGCGTCGGCACCACCACCACGCGCCGCTCGGCCAGCTCCGCGGCCACCGCGGCGAGCCGCGCGCTGTCGAGTCCCACCCAGGCGCGCTCGGATGCGGTCCAGCCGGCAAAGAACGAGCGGGCGTGGGCCGCATAGAGCCCGGACGGGTCGGAGACCACGGCCTCCGGAACGCCGCTCATGTGCTCGATCGAGGCCACACCCGCCCGCGCCGCGGTTCTCGCGTCCACCAGACCGAGATGCGCACTCACCCGGACGTTGAAGGGACGCACCTCGTCCATGATCGGCACCAGCAGGCTGCGATCGATCCGGGTATACAGCTTGATGAAATCCACGCCGTCGCTCACCAGGCGGTCCAACGCCTTGCGCGCCTCGGCCGGGGTACGGACCTCCATGGCGTCGGGGTAGGTGGCAGGCGAGCCGTCGATCATTGCTCCCGCGGCGTACACCCGCGGCCCGACGGCGGCGCCGCGGTCGAGCTCTTCGCGCAGGGTCAACGCCCGCTTGAGCGGACCATGCGCATCCCGGACGGTGGTGACGCCCCAGGCGAGATAACGCGGGATGGACCACCTGAGCACGCCGGCCTGGGGGTCGATCAGGTGAACGTGGCCGTCGATCAGTCCCGGGATGATCCAGTGGCCGCTCACATCCATGCGGGTGGTGCGTGGCGGCAGGGTGAAGCCGTCGGCGCTGCCGACCGACTCGATCCGGGCCCCGCGCACGACGACCACGGCGTTCGCCAGCGGCGGGCCGCCGGAGCCGTCGATCAGCGTGGCGCCCACCAGGGCGACGCCGTCTGGCGCGCGCGAGACGCACGCCACGAGCAGGCCGAGGGCGAGCGCGGCGAGCGGGCCTAATGTGCGAGAGAGCATCCACGGCCGGGAAGAGGTGCTGGAAGGTGGGTACGCGCCGCAGGCGATGCAAGCGGCTCGCACGCCGCATGTATACTTGTGCCGATGACCGACCCCGCGCTCGACGCGCCGGACTCGCCCCGGCGTGCGCCGCCGCTGCCGATCTCCGACTACGGCCTGATCGGCGACATGCGCACCGCGGCGCTGGTGGGGGTCAACGGGGCGATCGACTGGTGCTGCCTTCCGCGCTTCGACAGCGGCAGCGTCTTCGCCGCGCTGCTCGACCCCGATCGGGGCGGCACCTGGGCGGTGCGGCCCGCGGTTCCCTGGACCTCCACCCAGCGATACCTCCCGCTCACCAACATCCTCGAGACCACCTTCCGGACCGGCGAGGGGAGGGTGACCGTCACCGACTTCATGCCGGTGGACGAGGACGGCCGTCCCTCGGGACCGCATCCCGAAATCCACCGCCACGTTCGCGCGGTGCGGGGGTCGGTGCCGATGGAGATGATCTTCGCGCCCCGCTTCGAGTACGGCGCGCGGACCACCCGACTGGAGCTGCTCCGCGCCGGGCTCTTCGCCACCGACCGGACCGATCAGGTATTGACGCTCTCCAGCGCCCGGCCGTTCGACTGGTCGATCGCCGGGCCGGCTCCCGTGGCCACCACCCGCTTCCCGCTCGAGCGGGGAGACGCCCGCTGGCTGGTGCTCCGCTACGACGACGACGACATCCATCCGGTGGACCGCTACCAGAGCGCGCGCAAACTCGACATCACCGCCAGCTACTGGCAGCGCTGGAGCTCGGCGGTGCGGTATCGCGGCCCGCATCGCTCGATGGTCCGACGCTCCGCGCTGGCCCTCAAGCTGCTCACCCACGCCGAGTCGGGAGCGGTGATCGCCGCACCGACGACCTCGCTCCCCGAGACGATCGGCGGGGTGCGGAACTGGGACTACCGCTTCGTGTGGCTGCGCGACGCGTCGTTCACCCTGTCGGCCCTGGACGCCGTGGGGCATGGGGCCGAGGCCGACGCGTTCATGCGCTTCCTCAAACGGGTCTGCCGCCACGAAGGCGGAGGCCATCTTCAGATCATGTACGGCATCGACGGGCGGCGGGATCTGGTCGAGCATCAGCTCGATCACCTCGCGGGCTACCTCGGCTCGCGACCCGTCCGGGTGGGAAACGGGGCCGTGGGTCAGCTGCAGCTCGACGTCTACGGCGAGGTGCTCGAGACGGCGGACATCTGGCGGCGGCGGCACGAGATGACCGAAGGCACCTGGCGGGTGTTGCGGGGCCTGGTGCAGTGGGTCAGCCGGAACTGGCACCTGCCCGACAGCAG
>DASSML010000214.1:0-14455 GCA_035688895.1 Gemmatimonadales bacterium | reverse complement strand
GGGAAGCCGGCGGTCGAAGACGGAGGCGTAGAGCAGCGCCAGCAGGATCCCGATGGCGAAGTGGATGATCCAGCCCAGAACCGGTCCGCTGGCCAGGTGGGCGGAGGCGAGGCCGAGCGAGGAGCTCAGGATCTGGCCGATAGCGATCTTCGGCAGCCCCACCGACGGCTCGACCAGCAGGAGCGCGGTCATGACCGCGGTGGCGACGAGGCCTGCGACGGCGGCACGTGGGGCGTTCATGGTTCCCCCCTCAGCGCTTCAGGGCTTGGTGCTCTGGTGGCTTACCGCATAGATGTAGCTCGCCACCAGGAACACCTGTGACTCCGAGATGCCTCCCGGGTGCGGCACCATGAGGGTGCCCGGCAGGCCGTTGTCGATCCGATCGAGAATCGCGTCGAAGCTGCCGGTGATGTGGCGCCAGCCGGGGCCGGTCAAAGCCGGGGCCACCGGTCCGCCCTGGAGCTTGTCGCCGTGACAGCCTGAGCAGGTGCCCTTTCCGTGGAAGATCTTCCGCCCCGCCTCGAGCATCTGGGGGCTCAGCATGCTCGGATCCGGCTGGGGACCCCGGTTAGTGGTGTCGATCGTCTGGGCCGCGGCGCGGCGGCTGCACAGGATCAGCACGCCACACAGCACGCCCCGCAGCAGCGCGCGTTTCATCGTCACACTCCGGGCGAGGACAGTCTCAACATTATCGACCGGTAGAATGCCCGCCAGGGGCACGAACGTCGCAAATGGAGAGAAACGGGCAGATCGAACAGAGTTTCAAGACAGCTTCATCATCGCTTCATGCCGGCGGGTGAGAAATTGGGCGCAGTCCCACCCAGGAAGGCCGGTATGCGCGCCACTTCACTGCTGGTTGCCGCCCTGCTCGTCGGCATCACCGCTCCGCTCGCCGCCACGGATCCACTCGACGACCTTGTCCGCGCCTACATCGCGGCGCACACCTCAACCGATCACATGTCCGCGGCGCACGGGGTTCCCAGCTATGCCCGCCAGACCGGGCTGGCCTGCAGCGCCTGTCACTATCAGTTCCTGACCCTGACCCCGTTCGGGCGCAAGTTCAAGCTGAACGGCTACACGCTCACCAACCTGGTGACGCTGGTCGAGAAGGATTCCACCAACGGCGGTCGCCTGAACCTGTCGCCCACCTCGATGCTCTCGGCCATGGTCACGGCATCCGTGACCCACACGAACGACGACCTCCCGGACACCCAGAACGATGCCGCCGCGCTTCCGCAGGAGCTGAGCGGGTTCCTGGCAGGCCGAGTCTCGTCCAACATCGGCCTCTTCTCCCAGTTCACCTACGCCGGCGCCGACGGGGCGTTCGGGATCGACAACGTGGACCTCCGCTTTGCCCAGAAGACGACGCTCGGGGCCGGCACGGAGATGACTTACGGCGTCACCCTGAACAACAGCCCATCGGTGCAGGACCTCTGGAACACGACTCCGGTATGGGGCGCCCCATTCATCGGCTCGGAGGGTGCACCGAGTGGGTCGGCAGGCGCGATGATCGACGAGGGCCTCGCCCAGAACGTGCTCGGGCTGGGCAGCTACGCCCTGGTCGGCAATCTGGTGTACGCCGAGTTCTCGGTATACCGCTCGGCGTTCCAGGGCGCGGCGGCACCCTCGTCCGAGACGGGGGCGATCCACGGGGTGGCCCCCTATTGGCGCCTGGCGCTGCAGAAGGAATGGGAGCATCGGTACCTCATGGTAGGAACCTTCGGCCTGCACACCAGCCTGTTTCCCGATGTGGTGAGCGGCCCTCGCGACACCTACTCGGATGTGGGGGTGGACGCCCAGTTCGAATCCAAGGCCGGAAGCGGCAACGTAGTAGTCCGCGGAAGCTGGATCCACGAGAGCCAGACGCTGGAGGCGACCGAGCCGGCAGGAGGGGCAGCCAACCTCGAGAACACGCTCAAGGAGCTGCGGGTGAACGCCAGCTACTACCCGCAGCAGTGGCTGGGGGTGACCGCTGGCTGGTTCGATACCCGCGGCACCAGCGATTCAGGGCTCTACCCGGCTGAGCCGGTGGACGGCAGCGCCAACGGGAGCCCGGAGACGAACGGGTTCCTGGGAGAGATCGATCTCAATCCGTGGGAAAACACCCGGGTCGGCCTGCAGTATACCGCGTACGCGAACTTCAACGGCGCCAAGACGAACTACGACGGCGCAGGCCGGGACGCGTCGGGCAACAATACCCTCTTTGCGTTCGTGTGGCTGGTGTTCTGAAGTCGGCAGGCCGAGGCTCCGAGCTGCGCCTTCGCGTGATGCTGATCGGCGGCCCGGCCGCGGTGGAGGGCTTGATCTGCATCACGCCGACCGCCCCGGCGTAACTCCTCCGGCTCTGATCCAGTCCCGACTCCTGGTAGCCCTGCGAAAGCACCAGGAGGAGGTCGCAATCGAATTCGGCGGCGGAGGTTCTGAAAGCCCCGATCACCGCCTGGTAACGCTCCAGTCCGCCTCCCGCGGTGGGATTCTTCAGCCAGCGGTTGTCCCGCCAGTAGCGCTGAATCATGATGTTGCCGAAGGTGGTGCCGCTCCGATGCTCCGCCTGGTTGAGGCGGGAGAGGTTCATCCCCGACAGCGGGGCGAGTACGACCTTACGGAAGAGATGCTGCGAATGGCGGAATCGAGCCGCAGGATGCCGGCGCGGCGCGCGGGGTGATGGGGGGAGGGACCGACCGGGCAAGCGGCGATGGGGGGCCGCGCCAGCTGACCTTGACTGGCGAGCCCGCCGAAGGCGATCCTAACTGGGGCACGACACTTGCCACGGACGCAGCGTCTGCGATCGATGCGCCTGCAGGTTGGTTCCTGCGTTTCACCACCACCCTATCCCGAGCGCCCCGCTCCCAGGCGTCGATGAACTTGCGGAAGCCGGTCATTCTGTCCCTGCTGCGGGCATCCGGTAGCGGGGTCCCCCCGGAGCTCGCCCTCATTGCCGAGATCGAGCGCTCTCCAGAGCGAATCGCCGAGATCCAGCGGACCCGGCTTTCGGAACTCCTGCGCCATGCCTGGGCTCAGGTTCCCTACTACCACGACGTGTTGGAGTCGTGCGGCGCGGTCCGCGATGGACGGGTGGACCTCGATCGGTTCACGGACATCCCGTATCTCACCAAGGAGGTCATTCGCGCCGAGGGCGACCGACTGCGGGCGAAGACATTGCCACGGGGCCGCAAGGCGTTTCCCAACGCCTCCGGCGGGTCCACCGGTGAACCGGTCCGGTTCTGGCAGGACAACGGCTACTGGGACACCACGATCGCGGTCCGCACGTACCACTTCTCCACCGTCGGGAAGCAGCTGGGCGAACGGGAAATGAAGATCTGGGGGAACGAACGGGACCTCTTCGAAGGGACACTGGGCTGGAAGGTCACGCTCCAAAACTGGGCCTACAATCGCCGGTTCGAGCAATGCTGGCACCTGCCGGAAGCCCAGATACTCAAGATCCTTCGCGACATCGACCGATGGAAGCCGAAGCTGCTCTGGTGCTATCGAGATGGCATCGATGCCGTGGCCAAGTATGCCGTGGCGAACGGCCTGCGCCCCCATGCGCCGGCCGCGATCGTCCTGGGAGGCGCGACGGTCTATCCCTACATGGCCGAGGTGATCGAGCGCGCCTTCCACTCGCCCGCCATCAGCGCATACGGATCCCGCGAGGTGGGCGCGGTGGCGTGTCAATGCCTCGCGCGCGGGGGACATCACATCGCGACCCATTCCAATGTGGTCGAGACCATCGATACCGCTGGGCGCCCGGTCGTCGGCCAGGACGGTGAACTCGTCATCACCCCGCTCACCAACTACGCGATGCCGTTCCTGCGGTATCGGATTGGAGACCGCGGCAAGCTCACCAACGACCGGTGCTCGTGCGGGCGAGGTTACCCGCTGCTCGAATCACTCTCCGGACGGATGGTGGAGGTGCTGGTGAACCGGCGGGGCGAGCAAGTGGATCCGATCTACTTCATCCAGCTGCTGGCCGTGATCTTCAACCGCGGCTTCTTCCGGAAGTTTCAGGTCGTACAGGCGGAGGACGGGGCCCTGACCCTGAACGTCGTGTTGGAGGCGAACGCGACGCGGGAGGCCGCCAACCCCAACCTGCTCGAAGTCCTGGACAAGATTCGCATGGTCATGGGCGCGGATTGCCCCATCGAGGTCAAATACGTCGATGACATCCCGCTGTCCGCCTCAGGCAAGCATCCGTACGTTGTGCGCCAGGGCTCTCTCCACCCTCGCCTCTCCGCCTAGCGCCGCTCGGCCGTGCGAAGGCGATCGGCCAGATGGTCGGCCAGCCGGAGCGCCAACGCCACGATCGTGAGGGAGGGCTGCATCGCCCCTCCGGTCACGAACACTTCCGATCCGCAGACGTACAGGTTCGGCGTCTCGTGCACCCGCAGGTCCGCGTCGACCACGCTCGTGGCGGGGCTCAGCCCCATGCGACAGGCGCCCTGGTGATGTCGGGACCACGCGACCTCCAGCTCGCGAACGCTCCCGACCTGGAGCCGTGACAGCCAGCCGCGCAGAAGGCCACGCGCACGATCGAGCAGCCTGCGGTCCTCCTCCGAGAAGTTCATGATCAGATGCGCGATGGGGCTGCCGAAGAGATCGGTCCGGGAGGGTGACAGGGTCACCCGGTTGGCGGGCGAGATCTTCATCTCAGTCCCGGCGCCGACGAAGAATGGAGCTCGAAAGACTCGGCCCAGGCCTTTGAGCATCGTCCCGGGCACGTTGCTGAGGCGGAATTTCGCGATGTGGTTGGGGAGCACCCAGGCCTGGCGCATCACCGGGAACACGCTTCCGAGGCCCTCTGCCCGGTACGTGCTGTAGTACTGGTGGGTACGGGCGATCTTGTTG
Organism: Gemmatimonadales bacterium; assembly: GCA_035688895.1. GTDB lineage: Bacteria > Gemmatimonadota > Gemmatimonadetes > Gemmatimonadales > GWC2-71-9 > CAVVWJ01. The sequence continues at coordinate 9,610 of DASSML010000214.1, read as the reverse complement.
GTGGGGACGATCGTTCCCCAGGAGTGCGGGAGGGTTCCGGTGAAGCTCACGTTGGGATGCTCGTTGAATCCACGCCCAACCATGTCGTGGCTGTTCCCGACGCCGTTGGGAAACTGCTCCGACCTAGAGAGCAGCAGGACCCGCGGCGACTCGATCCCTCCGCAGGAGACCACGAAGTGCCGGGCCCGCGCGATTTTCGTGGTCCCGTCGAATCCTTTGACCTCCGCGCCCACGATGCGGCGATCGCCGTCGGCGAGCAGCCGGGTCACGGTCGCGCCCGTGACCAGCGTGGTGCGTTCCGAGTTCAGGAACGCCGGGAGGATTTCGCGATGGACCTTGAAGAACCGCAGGGTCTTCGTTGGGGTCGCCGTCGAGGAGTCCTCGAACGTCACGCCCAGCGCGTCGCCGAGGCGATGCAGGTAGGAGATGTCGGGGCTGGCCGGCAGCGGCAGCGGCGCCTTCCGGGGAGGGCAGAATCCGGAGCGTGGTCCCCCGCGGACACGGAGCAGTTGCTCGGCCCGGTCGTAGTAGGGATCGAGGTCCGCGTAGGCGATCGGCCACGGGTTTTCGGGTGGCGTATAGGCATGCCGCTCGAAATCGGAGGGATGAAGCCGCTCGCAGCGCCCGGTCCAGAAGTTCGAGTTGCCGCCCAGCACCCGCGAGGTGGTGCGCGTCAGTGGATAGTCGGTATCGCCGGTGAAGTCGTAGCGGGCGAGGGAACGGATGCGTCGGTCCGTGAACCATGACCGGAGGCCCCGGCCCGACTCCAGCATGAGAACCCGCACCCCCCGGGCCACGAGCGCGCCGCCGAGCACCATGCCCGCCGGACCGGACCCGACGATGCAGACGTCATAGGGCTCAGTCGCGTCGAGCGGCGCGAAGGAGTCGTCGCGGCTCATTTCTCTGCCAACACCTTCACCAGCGGTCGGCCGGTTCGATTGTCGGCATCTGGCCGCTGCAGACTCCGTGAGGCAAGCCAGCCCGAGGCCGCAGCCCGGAGGAGCCACCCGATCCCCACCCCATAGATCAGGCCGGTCAGGCCCCCCAATACCCCGAGCCAGGCGCCACAGAGTCCCACGGCGCAGGCCGTCCAGGCGATCCCGCCGAGGATCGCCAGCTCGCGCGCCGACCCCACAGCGTTCACGGCGGACACCGCGATGCCCCCGAGCGGTTTCAGAGTCCCTACCGCGATCGTCGCCAGGATCAGACTGCCGGTCAACTCGTATCGACCGGCAAGAACGTGATGAAGCACGATCGGGGTCACCCACCACACGGTCACCGCCGAGAGCACGCACGCGCCCACCACGACGAGTATCTCCTGGTCGAGCACGCGCCGGCGAGCGGCCGCATCCCGCGCTCCACGCAGGCTCGGCAGCAGCGCGAACCCCACTCCCTGGTTCAGCATCTGGAACGGTGAGCCAGCGAGCGTCGTGAGAACGCTGAAGGTGGCGAGATCCGGGAGACTGAGCGCACGCGGGATCACCAGGCGCTCGATGGAGGCCAGAACCATACTGGCGCTGATCGTACCGACGGCGGCCATCCCCTCACCCCAGGGGTAGGGCGGGTCGGGATACCCGAGTGCCGCGCGGTCGCGAAACGCGCTCCACCAGCCAAACGCCGGGGACACCCAGAGGCAAGCAGCGAACACGGTGGCCGGCCACAATGCCGTGGTCGGGCGGAAGATCAGCGACACAACCCCGGCGGTGAGCAACGAGAGGCTCGAGCTGGCCGCGAGAAGGAGGGACAGGCTGTACCGCTGGCGGCTCTGGTAGTGCCCGACCGCCACGAGATTGCAGCCGCCCGCGGTGATCGCGCACAGCATGGCCGCGAGCAGGGGCAGGTCGAGGGGATAGAGCGCGCCAGTGCCGATGGCGAGGGCGAGGGCCACCAGTCCGGAGGTCGAGAGCGTACGGCCGAGCAGTCGTGGTCCGGGGTCCGTGCGATGGCGATTGACGATGACCTGGGCGCCGAGCGGCCCCGTCAGGATCCCGATCATGACGATCGCCAGCGCCAGTGAAAACCGCCCGTACTCCTCCTTCGGAAGGACCCGGGCAAGAGCCAGGTTTCCCAACGCGAAGGCCGCGCCGCCCAACGTGAGTGCCACGGCGGAGCGCAATGCCGGAGAGGTCCATGCCGAGCGGAGCATCCGACTGGGGTCTATCGGAGGACGCGGCATCGGGCTCCTGTCCAGGGGGTGACCAAGGCAGGCGAATGGCGCCGACCATGTCGGCCTCGATGATGGAACTCTCTCAAGCGTCGAGGAACTCGCGCGCGAGGGCCATGCATATGGTGGGGGAACCGCGGCAACCTACCTACGCTGCCAAACCACTGTCAACCATCGCATCACGAGCAGTGGCTTCGCGAAGTCCCCCTCTCGAGACCCACTACTTCGCGTCGGGCGTCCGTGCGGCAGACTCTGCCCGCTCCCGAGCCACGCGGTGCTCGGCGAGCAGGGTATAGGCGAGATAGTACTTGTAGATGTTGCTCACGTAGTCCACCGTCTCGCGGCCGATCTCGCGGGCGGCGATCACCTCGACATTCTGGAACCAGCGATCGGGGTCGAGGTCGGCCTCCCGGGCCTTGCGGCGGAGGCCAGCCACTCGCGCCGGGCCCGCATTGTACGAGGCCATGGCGAACAGCTCCCGGTCGAGCGGCGTGATGGTCGAGTCGCTGTAGTAGCGATCGATGATGAAGCGGAGGTACTTGGCACCCGCCCGGACGTTGCTCTCCAGGCGGTCCACGTCCTTGATGCCGATGGGCGGCGCCGCGGCGGTCGACGGCTTGATCTGCATCACGCCGACCGCGCCGGCGTGACTCACCCGGCTCTGATCCAGTCCCGACTCCTGGTATCCCTGGGCCAGCAGGAGCAACGGGTCGAGATCGAATTCGGCCGCCGAGACCCGGAAGGCGCCGATGACGGTCTGGTAGCGCGCCAGTCCGCCTCCGGCGGTGGGATTCTTGAGCCAGCGGTTGTCCCGCCAGTAGCGCTGGATCATGATGTTGCCGAAGGTGGTGCCGCTGCGATGCCCGCGCACGAAGCGGTCGACCGCCTCGCGCAGCTGCGGGGTGTTCTTGCGCAGGGCCCAGGCGTAGGATCCACCCGACGCGACCTCCAGATCACGGTGCACCGTCAGCCCGGGCAACAGCGGCGCGTATGCCTCGGCATCGCCATCACTCACCACCGTGATGGGTACGATCCCTGTGCTGACCATCTCGAGGATGTCGCCGTCGTCCAGATGCTCGTCGGCGGGACGGATCACGATCTCCGGCTGTCCCCGCGCGCGCCGCTCCTGGTTGAGGCGTCGCAGGTTCTCGGCCGAGCTGCTCGACGGGCGGACGTACACCTCCTGCCCCCCCAGGTCGTCCAGGCGCTGGATCGCGGGCGCGCCCGGTCCGGTCACCACGATCTCGCGAACACCCTCATAGAACGGCGCCGAGAAGTCGAGCTGCTTCCGGCGCTCGGGGGTCGGCTGAATCAGGCCGACGGCGAGATCGCCTCGTCCATCGGCCAGACGGGAGAGCAGCTGATCCCGAGGCACCGGGATGAAGACGCACTCGACCTGGAGCGTCTTGTTGCCCAGGGTCCGGTTGAGCTCGCCCTCGAACGCGTGCACGGCTTCGTAGGCGGAGCCCCGCTGACGCGGCCCGTCCAGGAAGTAGGCCATCCGATTCGGCGACACCAGCACCCGGATGACCCGCCGAGCGACCAGGCTGTCGAGATCGAAGCTCCAGCGCTGCGATGCGAGGCGGCTGAGCTGATCGAGCGACGGGGTGCGGGCGACGGTAGCGCTGTCGGCGGCGGCACCGGCGTCCGCGGCGACGGCGGTTGAGTCCGAGGAGGACCCTGCGGCGTTGCTGTCCGGGAGCTTGTCCTTGCAACCGAGCGCGGCCGCGAGGCACAGGAGCAGCGTGCCGGCGAGCGGTGGGGTTGCGGGTGGGCGCTTCGGGTGGGCGAGGGTCACGGGAGCAGATGCTACCGAATCGTCCCGGGCCGCTCTACTGGCATTAGGTCTAGGCCGGCGCCTCGAGGAACTTGTCGAGCAGCTGGGCGAACTCCGCCGGCCGGTCGAGCTGGATCCAGTGCCCCGTGCCTTCGACGACGCGGTGCGGCAGGCGTCCCACCTGGTGAAGGCTGAACGGTGCGTCGTTGGCCGGCGTCACGACCGCCAGGGTTGGCCCGCGGTAGCGGAGCAACGCGTGGGTGGGGTCGAACCGCAGGGTGGCCCGAAACCCCGCCAGCACCGTGGCCGGCGGGGTTTCGCGCAGGTCGTCCAGCAGTCGTTGCCGCACCGCGGCGTCGGGGCCGGCGATGGTGCCCCAGTAGCTCTCGATGGTGGGGAGATACGCGGGCGAGTCGAGCCGGTCGAGGAAGGGCTGCAGCTCGGCCGCTGGTATCTGGGTGCCGTCGCCGATGGGATCGAGCAGCAGCAACCGCTCGACCCGATCGGGGTAGGCCCCCGCGAAGGCCAGCGCCACGCCTCCGCCGAGGCTGTGTCCCACCAGCACGAACCGGCGGAGCCCGCACGCGTCGGCCACGGCGCGCACGTCGTCGGCCAGCGTCTCGATGGCCAGCTCGGCGTGCCCCTCCAGCGGCGCCGAGCGTCCGTGGCCGCGCTGATCGAACGCCAGGGCCCGGCGATGCGGACGGCAGTGCGCCAGCGCGGCCGACCAGTGCGCGGCCCTGCCCGCCAACGAGTGCACGAACAGCACGGGCGACCCGCCGCTTCCCGCGTCGTCCACACACAATGCGCCGGCCGGCCCGGCCACCATCCGGACCGTCATCGAGCCGCCGCCTTCAGGCTCCGGGCCCAGAGCGGCCGCTGCCGCAGGATCCGCGGGTACACCGGGCAGCTCGGCAGATGGGCGCCGGGAAGGACGCCGATGCTCATGAGGAACTCGCCGACGATCTCGCCCCCGGTGAACCGGAAGGTCTGGCGGAAGAGGGTGACCCATTCGGCCTTGCTGCGCGGGTGATGGGCCTCGATCCAGCCGGCAAAGGAGCCGTGGACCTCGGCCAGCTCCAGCACCCGGCCGGCATTGGCGATGGCCGCCTCCACCTTGAGCCGGTTCCGGATGATGCCGGCGTCGGCCAGCAGGCGACGGCGGTCTCGCGCGCCATAGCGAGCCACAACCGCCGGATCGAAGTCGTGGTACGCGCGCCGGAACGCGTCGCGCTTCTTGAGGATGGTGAGCCAGGAGAGGCCGGCCTGGTTGATCTCGAGGATCAGGCGCTCGAAAAGCTCGGCGTCACCTCGGAGGGGGAAGCCGTACTCGCGATCGTGATAGGGCCCGTGCCATTCGTGCCCGGGTGCGATGTCGCAATACGAGATGCCCACGACCTCCCCCGGGATTCGGGTTTTCTTCGGCCAGGCGATCAATATCGGAGCCCGGGCGGGTCCGGTCAAGCAGGAGGGGTCTCCTATCTTCCGAGAGAGCGCAGGAACCCGAGGGATGAGAGGAGATCGCGCATGCGAGCGGTGGTTTACACCGGCGCCGGTGGACCCGAGGTGATCACCCTGGGTGAAGTGCCTCGGCCGGAGGTGCACCCGGGCCACATCCGGGTTCGGGTTCGGGCCGCCGGTCTCAATCGCGCCGACCTGCTGCAGCGCCGGGGCAACTACCCGGCGCCGTCCGGCTGGCCGGCCGACATTCCGGGCCTCGAGTACGCGGGCGAGGTCGAAGCGGTTCGGGGCGCGCATCGGTGGAAGGTGGGCGACCGCGTCATGGGACTGGTGGGTGGCGGCGCGATGGCCGAGCTGGTCACGGTGCACGAGGACGAAGCGCTGCCGATCCCCGACTCCCTGAGCTACGAGACGGCGGCCGCCGTGCCGGAGGCCTTTCTCACCGCGTACGACGCGCTGGTCACCCGCGGACGTCTCGCCGCCGGCGAGCGGGTGCTGGTGCACGCCGTCGGGAGCGGGGTGGGAACGGCGGCGACGCAGATCGCGAAACATCTGGGCGCCACCGTCCTCGGCACCTCGCGAAGCGCGGGCAAGCTGGCCCGAGCCGCGGTATACGGCCTCGACGTCGGGATCGACACCAGCCGGGCGCCGTTCCCCGACCAGGTGGGCGAGCCGGTGAACGTGGTGCTGGATGTCCTCGGGGGGCCGGCGCTGGCGGGCAATCTCCGGGTCCTGGCTCCACGCGGGAGACTGGTGCTGCTCGGCTTCCTGGCCGGGAGCATGGCCAACGTGGACCTGGGCCCGATCCTCAGGAAGCGACTGGAGGTGATCGGCAGCGTGATGCGGACCCGCACGCTGGAGGAGCGCCGACCGCTGGTTCGGGAGTTCGCGGAGCGGATGCTGCCGCTCTTCGACCAGCGGGTGGACCACGCCGCGCCGCTCCGTCCGGTCCTGGAACGGACCTTCGCCATGCGCGAGCTGGCCGACGCCCACCGGCTGCTCGAGGCCAACGAAACCTTTGGAAAAGTGGTCGTCAGGTGGGAGGATCAGGGGTAGTACATCGGGGCTGAATCGGGGCACGGATCGGCACTTGACATCCACTTGAAGGCGCCGATGCACCGTGCAAGCATGAACACCGACCCGAGCCCCCTATGCCGACCAACCGCTCCGTCACTGTCTCCGCTGCGCTGGTTACCGCCGCCGCGGCGCTCGTCCTGCTTCATGCCTGCGAAGATCCCGCGCGCGAAAGCGACCTGAGTTCCGCGGCCGCGACGACCGTCAAGGCCCTCACCATCTCGGGGGGCGGCAGCGGCAACGGCACGGTGACCTCGAGCCCCGCCGGCATCAACTGCACGATCACCAACGGCGTGGCCGCCGCGACCGGCTGCTCGGCCCAATTCACCAGCGGCGTCACGGTGACCCTCTCCGCCAAGGCCAAGAGCGGAAGCTCCTTCGCGGGTTGGCTGGGCGACTGCACCGGGCTGGCGCCGTGCCGGCCGGTGATGAGCCAGAAGCGGGCGGTGACCGCGCGCTTCCTCAAGGGCCCGTTCGCCCTGAAGATCGCGGGCGGCGGCAGCGGCACGGGGAGTGGACGGGTCCGAAGCCAGACCGGGCTCAGTCCGGCGATCAACTGCGCAATCACCTCCGGCACGGCCGCGAGCACCGGATGCTCCGCCTCCTACCCCGCCGGCACCAGTGTCACGCTGACCGCCACCCCGTCGACGGGACAGAGCTTTGCCGGCTGGTCCACGCCGTGTGACGGCTCGGTCACCTGCAAGCTCACCGTGACCCAGGGTCGAACCATGTACGCCGCGTTCGCCCCGGGCGGGTCCAGCGCCGCGGCGATCCGGGGGAAGTGGGGCGACCCGATCGCCACGAACATCCTGGCCGTCCACGCGCACGTGCTCCCGACCGGCAAGGTGCTCTTCTGGGGCCGAATGGGTGAAACGCGGCTGTGGGACCCGGCGCATCCGACGGCCGGATTCGTGGACGTGACCAAGGCGTACCAACTCTACTGCACCGGGCACGCCTTCCTGCCCGACGGACGCCTGCTGATCGTCGGCGGGGCCATCTCCACGGTGGGGAACCCCAAGGGGGACGCCAGGGGCACCATCTTCAACCCCACCACGGGGACGTTCAGCACGGCTCCGTCGATGGCACAGGGCCGGTACTACCCAACGCTCACCACCTTGCCGGACGGGCAGATCCTGGCCTTCTCGGGGTCGGACCAGACCGGCGTCCCGGTGACCGTTCCCGAGATCGGGGACGGCGTGACCTGGCACCGGCTCACCGGCGCCCCTCTCTCGATTCCGAATCCCTACTACCCCGCGATGTTCGTCGCGCCCAACGGGAAGGTGTTCCTGGCCGGCTTCCCGGCCACGACGCGGTACCTGTCGGTCGGGGGGACGGGCGCCTGGACCACCGTGGCGACCCGCAAGGTGGCGGACCGCACGATGGGCTCCGCGGTGATGTACGCCCCGGGCAAGATCCTCTACGTCGGCGGGGGTGATCCGCCCACCAACTCCGCGGAAGTGATCAACCTCAATGACGCGACCCCGAGCTGGCAGCTGGTGAGCCCCATGCGCTTTGCCCGGCGACAGACCAACACCACCATCCTGGCCGACGGGTCGATCCTCGTCACCAACGGCAGCAGCGGACCGGGGTTCAACGATTTCACCAGGCCGGTCTTCGATGCCGAGCTGTGGAAGCCGGCCACCGGATCGTGGTCGCTGATGGCGCGGGAGGATGCCGGACGGACCTACCACTCGACCACGCTGCTGCTGCCCGACGGGCGGGTGCTCTCCGGTGGGAGCGGCGAAGGCGGGGGCGTGGACTACGCCAACAGCCAGCTCACGATCCAGGTCTTCTCGCCGCCCTACCTGTACAATGCGGACGGCACGCTGGCCGTGCGGCCGGCCATCACGTCGGCGCCGACCCATCTGAGTTATCAGCAGCAGTTCACCGTGCAGACCCCGAGCGCCGCGTCGGTGACCAAGGGAACGCTCATCCGACTCTCCTCGGTGACGCACGCGTTCAACCAGAGCCAGCTCATCTACCCGCTCACGTTCACACCGTCGGGAAGCGGCGCGGTGGCGGCCACGGCGCCTCCCGACGGCAATCACGCGCCGCCGGGACCGTACATGCTCTTCGTGCTGAACTCGAAGGGCGTGCCCTCGAAGGCCTGGATGGTCAGCGTCGGACCGTGATTCCGATCGCACGCGTGCCGTAGCGGGCCCGGATGCGGTCGAGGGCGGCTTGGAGAGGCGCACAGTCGGACGGGCGGACAGGCGGACGGGCGGAGGGAGACTCGGATTTCGGATCGATGGATGCACCGAAGTCCTCCTGCCCGCCTGTCCGTCCGTCCGTCCGTCCGACTGTGACCCCCCACAGCTCCAGCTGCGCCTCCGCCTCCACGATGCGATCGAGCGTGAGCGCCACGTTCCGCACCGCCAGCCGCTTGGCGTTGGCCAGGGTGAACGCCCGCCGAGCGGCCTCCCACAGCTCCACGTCGAGCATCGCCGCCCGGAGCGGCACCGCCCGCGCGACGTCGGTGTGATCGGCGTAGGTGGCCTCGATCCGGAGACGGCCGGCCGCGAGGCCGCGATGCCGGAGCCGACGGCCCAGCCGCTCGCTCATGACGCGCAGCAGCTGATGCAGCACGCCGAGATCGTTGGTGTCGGTGGCCAGCGTGTGGGACAGATGGAACTCGAGCTGCTGCTCGGGGGGCAGCACCGGCCGGGGGTCGATTCCGTGCGCCCGCGCCCGCAGGGTCCGGCCGGCTCCGCCGAACACGGCGCACAACGCGGTCTCCGTAATGGCGGCGACCTCGCCGATCAGCTCGAGCTGGTAGTCGTCGAGCCGACTCCGCATGCGGGGATGCAGATCGGGCAGCACGTCGAGGGAATGGGGAGCGAGAAATCCCGCCTCGGTGCCGCCGGGGACCTCGAGCAGCGGCTCGGGCTTGACCACCGCGGTGGCGGCCTGACTCACCAGCTTGTTGGTGGCGACCCCCACCGAGAGTGGCAGCCGGAGCCGCTCCCGCACCTCCCGCCGGACTCGCGCGGCGACGTCGATGGCGGGGCCGAACAGCCGGCCGGTGCCGGTGAGATCGAGGAAGGCGTGCCCGTAGCCGCACGGCTCGATGACCGGCGCGTAGACCCGGAGAATCTGGTGCAGCGCGCGCGAGGCCCGGGCATAGAGCGCCGGGT
>DASSML010000213.1:0-12816 GCA_035688895.1 Gemmatimonadales bacterium | reverse complement strand
ACCGGCAATCCCTTCTTCTCCACCGATACCGCCGGCGTGCTCCGGGCCCTCGAGATCGAGGCCCAGGTGATTCTCAAGGCCACCAACGTGGACGGGATCTACACCGGGGATCCCCGTACCGACCGCACGGCGACCTTCATTCCCGAGCTCAGCTACCAGGAAGCGATCGTCAAGAATTACGCGGTCATGGACGCCAATGCCTTCGGGCTCTGCAAGGCCAACCAGCTTCCGATCGTGGTGTTCAACATCAACCAGCCCGGCGCCATCCGGCGCGTGCTCGAGGGCGACCGGGTAGGGACCATCGTCCGATGAGTACCATCGCCGACCTCACAAAGCATGCCCGCGAGCTAATGCACAAGGCGATCGAGAGCACCAAGCGGGAGTTCAGTACCATCCGCAGCAACAAGGCGAGTCCGTCGCTGCTCGACCTGGTGCGGGTCGAGGCCTACGGCAATCCCATGCCGCTGAATCAGGTGGCCATGGTCGCCGCGCCCGAGCCCCGCATGATCACTGTCCAGCCGTTCGACAAGTCGCTCACCCAGGCCATCGAGAAGGCGATCCGCGAGGCCGACCTCGGCCTCAATCCCGCGACCCAGGGCAACCTGATCCGGGTGCCGCTCCCGGCCTTGAGCCAGGAGCGCCGCAAGGAGCTGGTGAAGGTGGTGCACAAGCTGGCCGAGGAGGGCCGGATCGCCGTGCGCCACGCGCGCACCGATGCCATCTCGCGGATCAAGAAGCTCGAGCACGTGTCCGACGACGACAAGACCCGGGGCGAGAAGGAAGTCCAGAAGCTCACCGACGACCACATCAAGCAGATCGACGGCCTGATCCACGCCAAAGAGGCCGAGATCATGGAGGTCTGAGCCATGGCCGACGACCTCCTGCAGCGGCTTCGGATGCACGGCGGGGTTCCCGCCCATGTCGCGATCATCATGGACGGGAACGGCCGCTGGGCCACCGGGCGCTCGTTGCCCCGCCCGCTGGGACACCACGCCGGAATGACGGCGGTGCGGGAGGTGGTCGAAGGTGCGCTCGCGGCGGGTGTCGGGGTGCTCACGCTCTTCGCCTTCAGCCAGGAGAACTGGCAGCGGCCTCCGCGCGAGATCAACGCCCTGATGCGGCTGCTGGAGGAGTACATCGCCAAGGAGGCCGACGAGCTCCGAGGCCGGAGCGTCGCGGTGCGCATCCTGGGTGACATCGACCGGCTGACCGGCGGCGCCCGCCGGGCGGTAGACCGGATCGTCGCCGACACCGCGGGCGGCACCGCGCTCGCGCTCAACCTCTGCATCTCCTACAGCTCGCGGGCCGAGATCGCCCGGGCGGCCCGGCTCCTGGCCGAGGAAGTGGCCGCGGGCCGGCTCGATCCCTCCGCCGTCGACGAGGACGCGCTGGCCCGCCAGCTCTACACCGCTCCCTGGCCGGACCCCGACCTCCTGATCCGCACCTCCGGCGAGATGCGGATCTCGAACTTCCTGCTCTGGCAGCTGGCCTACGCCGAGCTCTACGTCACTCCGGTCCTCTGGCCCGACTTCTCCCGGCGCCATCTCTTCGAAGCGATCCTCGAGTTCCAGCGGCGCGACCGCCGGTTCGGGCGCGTCTCGGCCTGATGGACGCGGAGCTGGTCCGGCGGATCGCCTTCGCCGCCGTCGCCATTCCCCTCGCGCTGCTGATCGTGTGGTACGGCGGTTTGCCGCTGGCCGCCCTGCTCGCCGCCGCGTCCGGGCTGGGCACGGCGGAGCTGTTCGGGCTGGCCGAGCGGAAGGGCGTGCGACCGGCCCGCGTGCTCGGCGCGGCGAGCGCGGCGGCCATCGCGCCGCTGGCGTATCTGGTGCTCACCCAGCCGGCCCTGCGTGCCGCGGCCGATCGACTGGGGCTCGTCCTCGCCGCGCTGTGGCTGATCGCCGTCCTCACCTGGGTGCTCGCCGTCCGGGCCCCGACGGATCGGCCGCTCGAGGCCGCCGCCGTCACCCTGCTCGGCGTCGCCTACACCGGCGCCCTCCCGGCCTTCATCGTCGCGATCCGCCACGGCCAGCTGCCGCTCAAGAGCTGGGCGGGGGCCTGGCTGGTCTTCTTTCCGCTGGTTGTGACCTGGGTCTGCGACTCGGCCGCGATGTTCGGGGGCCGCACTTTCGGCGGCCCCAAGCTCGCGCCGACGGTGAGTCCGGGAAAGACCCGCTCGGGGACGGTGACGGGCATCGTCGGCGCGCTGCTGGTGGCGCCGCTGTTCGCCGGGGTGGTCTTTCCCCGCGTGGGCGTCACGCTCGGGCTGCTGCCGGCGCTCGCGATCGCCGGGGTGCTCTCGATCGTGGGGCAGATCGGCGATCTCACGGAGTCGCTCTTCAAGCGCGAGGCCGGGGTCAAGGACTCGAGCCACCTGATTCCGGGTCACGGCGGGGTGCTCGACCGGCTCGACTCGCTTTACTTCGTGGTGCCGGTGGCGGCGGCGATGTACCGCGCGTTCGGAGTCATCTGATGATCGGGGTCGCGGTGCTCGGCTCCACCGGCTCGATCGGTCGGAGCACGCTCGAGGTGCTGCGCCGCCAGCGCGACCACTTCCGGGTGGTGGCCCTCACCTGCGGCCGGAACCGAGAGGAGTTCGCCGCGCAGGTGGCGGAATGGCAGCCGGCCTACGCCGGTCTCGCCCTGCCCGGGGACGACGAGCGCTGGCCCTGCGGTCCCGACGTCCTGGTGGAGGCAGCCACCCACCCCGACGTCCGGATCGTGGTCAACGCGGTGGTAGGCGCCGCCGGTCTCGACGCGACGCTCGCCGCGCTCCGGCTGGGCAAGCGGGTCGCCCTGGCCAACAAGGAAAGCCTGGTCATGGCGGGCGACCTGGTGATGCAGGCGGCGTGCACCGGCGGCGGGGAGGTCGTGCCGGTGGACTCCGAGCATAGCGCGGTGCTGCAGTGCGTCACCGGGCGGGACAGCGGCCTGGGGCGTCTCATCCTCACTTGTTCCGGCGGGCCCTTCCGCGAGTGGCCAGCCGAGCGGGTGGCTCAGGCCACCGTTGCCGAGGCCCTCCGCCACCCGACCTGGCGGATGGGGCAGAAGATCACCGTCGACAGCGCGACGCTGGTCAACAAGGCGCTGGAGCTGATCGAGGCCCACTATCTCTTCCGCCTCTCCTACGACGCGCTCGAGGTGGTGGTCCACCCGCAGAGCATCGTCCACGCGTTCGTGGAGTTCTGCGACGGCAGCGTGATCGCGCAGCTCGGGTTCCCCTCCATGGAGCTCCCGATCCTGTACGCGCTCACCCACCCCGCGCGTCTCCCCGATACCGGTGTGCGGCGGTTCGATCCGGTCGCGGCCGGGCCGCTCACGTTCGAGCCGGTCCGCCGGGAGGTGTTCCGGGCGCTCAACGCGGGCGTGGCGGCGGGCCGATCCGCCGGAACGGCGCCCGCGGTGTTCAACGCAGCCAACGAGGTCGCGGTCGCGGCCTTCCTCGACGGGGCGGCGCCGTTCGGCCGGATCGGCGAGATTATCGATCGCGTTCTGGAGGCCCACGACCCCTCGCCCGCCGCGAGCGTGGAGGTGGTGCGTGAGGCGGACCGCTGGGCTCGGGCCCGCGCCCGCGATCTGGTGAAGTCATCGTGAGGTCATCGTGCTGACCACCCTGCTGGCACTCATCGTGGTGCTGGGCGTTCTGGTCTTCGTCCACGAGGCGGGGCATTTCCTCGCCGCCAAGTGGGCCGGGATCTACGTCCACCGTTTCTCCCTCGGCCTCGGCTCGCCGATCAAGTGGCTCACCTTCCGGAAGGGGGAGACCGAATACTCGATCTCCTGGCTCCCGCTCGGCGGCTACGTGAAGATGGCGAGTCAGGAGGAGGACCCCGGCAGCACTGTGCTCGAGGGCGGAGTGCCCGACGCGGTCGTGCCACCCGACCGGGTGTTCGAGGCCAAGCCGGTCTGGAAGCGGGTGATCGTGATCCTGGCCGGGGTGACGATGAACGCGGTCTTCGCCTGGGTCGCGTTCACCTTCCTTGCCGCCAAGAACGGGCGCCAGATCGACCCGGTGACCACGGTCGGCCGAGTCATCGAGGAGCTGATTCCCACCGGCGGCGAGGGGCTCAGGCAGATTCGCCCCGGCGAGCGGGTCACGGCGGTGAACGGCCAGGCGGTGGCGTCGTGGGACGACGTGCAGAACGGCATCGCCAATACCCCCGACAACGAGGTCCGGATCACCCTCGACGACGGCCGGACGGTGGTGCTCCCGATTCACCCCGATGCCCTGGAGGAGCGGGTCAAGGCGTCGCAGGCGCTGCAGCCGTTCCGCCCGGCGGTGGTGGGCCAGGTGCTGCCAGGCAAGCCGGCCGCGAAGGTGGGCGTCCAGGCGGGCGACACGATCCTGCAGCTCGGCCCCCGACGGGTGGAGCAGTGGTACGACCTGCTGGAGATTCTGCAGGGCACCGACGGCAAGCCGCTGGCCTTGGAGGTGGGCCGGAGCGATGGCCGCCACCAGCTCGAGGTACGTCCCGAGATCGAGACGATCAAGGACCTGAACGGCAAGGACGAGCGGGTCGGCCGGATCGGCGTCGGCGTGGCCAATACGACCCGCTACGAGCCGCTCAGCCTGGGTGAGTCGGTGGTCGAGGGATGGAACTCGACCGTGGAGGCCTCGACCCAGATCGTGCGGACGGTGCGCGGCCTGTTCAGCGGCCGGATCTCCAAGCGGGAGGTCGGCGGACCGATTCTCATCGGCCAGCTGGCCGGAGAGAGCGCCCGCCTCGGCTTCGACGCCTTCCTCGCCTTCATGGCGCTGATCTCGATCAACCTGGCCGTGCTCAACCTGCTGCCGGTGCCGGTGCTGGACGGCGGCCAGCTGCTGTTCCTGCTGGCCGAGGCGGCCATCCGCCGTCCGCTCCCGCTCAAGCTGCGGGAGCGGCTCACGGCGGTGGGACTGGTCCTGATCGTGTTGCTGATGGGGCTGGCGTTCAGCAACGATCTTCGGAGGGTGTTCGGGGGATAACAGCGGGGAAAGGGGAAGGGCGAAAGGGGAAGGGAGCGCTCGATGAGCTTCGAGCGCTCCCTTCCCTTTCCCCGCCTCCCCTTGCCTCAAGCCACGCTACCGGCCTATATTGCCCGGCTACAACGGATTACGACGCGCAAACCGAGGATTCGGCAGCAATGAGCTTCGACAAGCAGGGCACCGTGGCCAAGCACCAGGCGCACCCCACCGACACGGGGTCCACCAAGGTGCAGGTGGCCCTCCTCACCGAGCGGATCAACTCGCTAACCGACCACTTCCGCACCCACCCCAAGGATCACCACGGGCGGCGCGGGTTGCTCAAGATGGTCGGCACCCGGCGGCGGTTGCTGACCTACCTCAAGCGAAGCGACCTGGCCAGCTACCGAGCGCTCATCGAGCAGCTTGGGCTCCGTCACTAAGCAGCGTACCAGTTCCAGGGCGTCCTGATCCGGCCGATCGGGGCGCCCTCTCCGTATTGATGTGTCCGAGAGCAGCAAAGAAACCAAGAGTCCAGAGAGAGAGAAGGTTGTGACCGTGCAACGGATCGAGACGCAGTTCGCCGGACGTCCCCTGACGCTGGAGACCGGACGGATGGCACGACAGGCCGCGGGCGCCGCGGTTCTGCGCTATGGTGACACGATGGTGCTGGCGGCGGTGACGGTCTCCCCCAATGTGTCCACCCTCCCGTTCTTCCCCCTCACCGTCGAGTATCGCGAGAAGACCTACGCCGCGGGCAAGATCCCCGGCGGGTTCCTCAAGCGCGAGGGCCGGCCCTCCGACAAGGAAATCCTCGCCAGCCGACTGATCGACCGCTCGATCCGGCCGCTCTTCCCCGAGGGGTTCAAGAACGAGGTCCAGGTCTTCGTCACGGTCATCTCCGCCGACCAGGAGAACGACGCCGACATCCTCGGCGTGGTGGCCGCCTCGACCGCGCTCAGCCTGTCGAGCGTGCCGTGGAACGGGCCGCTGGCGGGCGTACGGGTGGGCCGGGTGGAGGGCAACTGGATCCTCAACCCGACCTTCCAGCAGCTCGAGTTCTCCACCATCGACCTGGTGGTGAGCGGCTCGGCCGACAGCATCATGATGGTCGAGGGCGGCTCGCTCGAGGTGTCCGAGGCCGAGATGCTCGAGGCGCTCAAGGTGGCCCAGAAGGGCATCCGCGACGTCATCGGCATCGAGAAGCAGCTGATCGACAAGGCCGGGGCCGCGCCCAAGCTGCAGTGGACCAAGGCGGCGGTGGATGCGGAGCTTCAGTCCCGCGCCGCCGAGGCGGCCGAGGGGCCGATGGCGACCGCCATCAACGCGGCCGACAAGGCGTCCCGCGCGAGCGGCGTGAAGGGTGTCAAGGAGCAGGCCCAGGCGGCGCTGCTGGAGCAGTTCCCGGAGAAGGGCCGGGATATCTCCAACGAGCTCGAGGACATCGAGTACCGGGTCATGCGGAAGCAGGTGCTGGAGCGGAGCGAGCGGGTGGACGGCCGCGATCTCGACACTATCCGGCCGATCACCATCGAGACCGGTGCGATTCCGCGGACCCACGGCTCCGCCCTGTTCACCCGCGGGCAGACCCAGGCGCTCGTCTCGGTCACCCTCGGCACCACCGATGACGAGCAGCGGATCGACAGCATCGACGTGGCCGGCGAGACGACCAAGTCGTTCATGCTGCACTACAACTTCCCGCCCTACTCGACCGGCGAGGTCAAGATGATCCGCGGCACCAGCCGCCGCGAGATCGGGCACGGCGCCCTGGCGGAGCGGGCGCTGCAGCCGCTGCTGCCCCAGTACGAGGACTTCCCCTACACCCTGCGGGTCGTTTCCGAGATCCTGGAGTCCAATGGCTCGTCCTCGATGGCGACGGTGTGCGGCGGGTCGCTCGCGCTGATGGATGCGGGCGTGCCGATGAAAGCGCCCTGCGCCGGCGTCGCGATGGGGCTCATCAAGGAAGGGTCCAAGGTCGCGATCCTCACCGACATTCTGGGCTCCGAGGATCACCTCGGCGACATGGACTTCAAGGTCGCGGGCACCGAGAAGGGGATCACCTCGATCCAGATGGACATCAAGATCGAGGGCCTCGAGCTCAAGATCATGGAGCAGGCGCTGGAGAAGGCCCGGAAGGGCCGGCTCCACATCCTGAAGGAGATGGGCAAGGTGCTGCCGACGGCGCGCCCGGACCTCTCCCAGTACGCGCCGCGCATCTTCACCATGCAGATCAAGCCCGACAAGATCGGCGACGTCATCGGGCCCAAGGGCAAGACCATCCGGGGCATCCAGGACGCCACCGGGGCCAAGATCAGCATCGAGGACAGCGGACTGGTCACCATCAGCGCGGTGGGCGGCGAGGCCGGCGAGAAGGCGCGCGCCATGGTCGCGGCGATCACCACCGAGCCCGAGGTGGGGCGGACCTACGAGGGGCCGGTCAAGAGCACCACGGCCTTCGGCGCGTTCGTCGAGATCCTGCCCGGGGTCGAGGGACTGCTCCACATCAGCGAGCTCCAGCACGGCCGCACCGAGAAGACCGAGGACGTGGTCAAGAAGGGCGACATCGTCCAGGTCAAGCTGCTCGAGGTGGACGAGCGGGGCCGCATGAAGCTGTCCCGGAAGGCGCTGCTGCCCAAGGAATAGCCCGGTGGACACGGTATCCCTGGACCAGGGACTGCTGCGCACCACCGCGCCGAACGGACTGGTCGTCCTCACTGAAACGCTGCCGGGCGTCCGCTCGGCGGCGGTCGGGATCTACGTGCGGACGGCCAGCGCCCACGAGCGTCGCGAGCAGATGGGGATCTCCCATCTGCTCGAGCACATGGTGTTCAAGGGCACCGAGCGCCGCACCGCGCGGGAGCTGGCGCTCGAGCTGGAGGTGCGGGGAGGCAGCCTCGACGCCTACACCGGCCGCGACGCCACCAGCTATCAGGCTCACGTCCTCGACGCCGATCTCCCCCTCGCGGTCGAGATCCTCACCGACCTCGTCCGCCGCCCCCTCCTCCGCCAGAGCGATCTCGAGCCCGAGCGGAACGTCATCCTGGAGGAGATCAACGGGGTTGCCGACACCCCGGACGATCTGGTGTTCGAGCTGCACGCGGAAACGCTGTGGCCCGACCACGCCTACGGATTCTCCATCCTCGGCACCCCGGAAACCCTGGCCCGCCTGGGGACCGACGATCTGCGGTGCCTCCACCAGACCGGCTACCATCCGGGCAACTGCGTGGTGGCGGCCGCGGGCAACCTCGACCACGGCCAGCTGCTGACGGTGCTCGAGCGGGAAGGCTGGTTCGAGGGGGCAAGCCAGGCACTGACGAGTCCCCCCGTCGCGCCCGGCGCCGCGAGCCGGAGGCGCTACCGGGTGGAGGCGCGGGACTCGGCTCAGACCCACGTGGTGTTCGGCACCGACACGTTCGCCCTTCGCGACCCCCGCCGGTTTCCCCTCGCCATCCTGACCAACGTCTTCGGCGGCGGCATGTCGAGCCGCCTCTTCCAGCGGGTGCGGGAAGAGCTGGGACTGGCCTACGCCGTGTTCGGTTACAAGCATTTCTACCAGAGCTCCGGTCAGCTGGGCGTCTACGTCGGCGCCCAGACCGCCACCGCCGACCAGGCGATCGCGGCGATCCGGGAGGAGTACGACCGGCTGGCCCGCGAGGGGCTGCCGGCCGACGAGCTGGCCCATGGCAAGCAGCAGCTCAAGGGCCAGATCATGCTCTCACTCGAGAGCCCCATGGCCCGCATGGGTCGCCTGGCCGGCTTCACCCTGCACGACGACCGCTATCGTCCGCTCGACGAGATGCTGGCCGAGATCGATGCGGTCACCGTGGAGCAGATCGCCGCGGTGGCGGCCGAGTTCTTCCCGGCGGACCGGCAGACGGTCGTGCGGCTGGGGCCGGAACAGTGAAGCGGCGAAGAGTTTTCCTTTTCTTTTACACCACGACACCCCCCGAGGCCCCATGCTGATCGGCGTTCCGAAGGAGATCAAGACCAACGAGAACCGGATCGCCCTCGTGCCCGCCGGTGCGGAGGCCCTCACGGCGGCGGGGCATTCCGTTGTGATCGAGAAGGGCGGCGGGCTCGGCAGCGGCTTCCCCGACGAGGCGTACACCGCGGTAGGCGCGCAGATCCTGGGCAGCGCCGACGAAGTCTGGCAGAAGGCCGAGATGATCATGAAGGTCAAGGAGCCGATCGCGGTCGAGTATCCCCGGATGCGGCGGGGGCAGGTGATCTACACCTACTTCCACTTCGCCGCGTCGGAAGAGCTCACCAAGGCCGTGATCGCTTCCGGCGCGGTCGCCGTGGCGTACGAGACCGTCCAGCTCGAGAGCGGCGAGCTGCCGCTGCTCACCCCCATGTCCGAGGTAGCCGGCCGGATGTCGGTGCAGGAAGGGGCCAAGTACCTGGAGAAGGTGTTCGGCGGCAGCGGGATCCTGCTGGGCGGCGTCCCGGGTGTGGCGCCCGGCGAGGTCGTGATCATCGGCGGCGGGGTGGTCGGCATCAACGCGGCCAAGATGGCGGCGGGCCTCGGCGCCCACGTCACCATCCTCGACATCTCGCTCGACCGGCTGCGCTACCTCGACGACGTCCTGCCGGCCAACGTAGACACGGCGTACTCCAACCGGCATAACATCCTCGACGCCATCCGCCGGGCCGACCTGGTCATCGGCGCGGTGCTCCTCCCCGGGGCCAAGGCTCCCCACCTCGTCAAGCGGGCCGACCTCAAGGTCATGAAGCCCGGGTCGGTCATCGTGGACGTGGCCGTGGACCAGGGCGGCTGTGTCGAGACGATCAAGCCGACCACCCACGAGAACCCGACCTACTTCGTGGATGGCATCCTGCACTACGCCGTGGCGAATATGCCGGGCGGGGTTCCCCGGACCTCCACCCTGGCCCTGACCAATGCCACGCTGCCGTATGGACTTAAGCTCGCCCGCCAGGGCTGGCGTGCGGCCTGCAAGGCCGACCCCGCATTGCGATTGGGCCTGAACGTGGTCGAGGGGAAGGTCGTCTATCCCGGGGTCGCCGAGGCGTTCCAGCTTCCCCTGATCGACGTCGGCACCGTCATCTGATCCAGGTGCTCCTGGCCCGGCTCCCTCACGGGGAGGGGCTGCCCCTGCCTGCGCTGGCCACTCCAGGCTCCGCGGGATACGACCTGGCCAGCGCCGATACCGGCGTTCTGGCGCCCTTGGAGCGGCGGCTCTTCCGCACCGGTCTCGCGATAGCGGTGCCCGAGGGCTACGAGTGCCAGATCCGGCCTCGGTCGGGGCTGGCACTGCGGCACGGGATTACCCTGCCGAACACGCCGGCGACGATCGACAGCGATTACCGGGGCGAGCTGATGGTGGCCCTGGTCAATCTCGGCAGCGAGCCGTTCGAGGTCACCCGGGGGATGCGGATCGCCCAGATGGTGGTGGCCCGGGTGGAGCGGGTGGCGTTCGAAACGGTAGCCGAGCTGCCGGCCTCGGGCCGGGGTGCCGGGGGCTTTGGGAGCACCGGTCACTGACCTGACTGCACACTCATGCGCTGTGTCTGATTTGTGGGTCGCTGGAACCGCGCGCGTGGCCCGGCGTCGATACTTGTAGGCCAACGTGCCTCATCATTACTTTGACACCCATGTGCCAACTGGCCGCATGAAGTTCCCCTCTCTGAATTTCACCTCCTGGCTCCCCGCGAACGAAATCGCGGTGGACCTCGGTACCGCCAATACCCTGGTCTACGTCAAGGGTGAGGGCATCGTCCTCAACGAGCCCTCGGTCGTGGCCATCGAGAAGGTGTCGGGCAAGATCAAGGGGATCGGCCTCGAGGCCAAGCGGATGCTGGGCCGCACCCCGGATGGCATCCTCGCCGTCCGTCCGCTCAAGGACGGGGTGATCGCCGACTTTGATGTCACCGAGAAGATGCTGCGCTACTTCCTGAAGACGATCATCGATAAGCACGTCTTCCGGGTGAAGCCGAAGGTCATCGTGTGCGTCCCCTCCGGCATCACCGAGGTGGAGCGGCGCGCCGTGCGCGACTCGGCCGAGACCGCCGGCGCCAAGCAGGTCCTGATGGTCGCCGAGCCGATGGCCGCGGCCATCGGCGTGGGGCTGCCGGTCGAGACGCCCACCGGAAACATGGTCATTGACATCGGCGGCGGAACCACCGAGATCGCGGTCATCGCGCTCTCCGGCATCGTCTCCGACACCAGCATCCGGACCGGCGGCGACGAGCTCGACCAGGCCATCGTCCAGTTCATGCGGAAGAACTACAACCTCCTCGTCGGCGAGCCGACCGCGGAGGCGATCAAGATCAAGATCGGGAGCGCGGCGCCGACCGGGGACGAGCGGGAGATGGAAGTGAAGGGGCGCGACCTGGTCTCCGGCATCCCCAAGACGGTGCGGGTCCACTCCACCGAGATCCGCGAGGCCGTGCAGGAGCCGATTCAGCAGATCGTCGACGCGGTGCGGCGCGCGCTCGAGATCACGCCCCCCGAGCTCGCCAGCGACATCGTCGATCGCGGCATCGTGATGACCGGCGGCGGAGCCCTGATCCGGGGGCTGGACATCCTCCTGGCGCAGGAGACCGGCCTTCCGATCCATGTGGACGAAGACCCGCTCACCTGTGTGGTCCGCGGCACGGGACGTATTCTCGACGACTACGAGAAATATCGCAGCGTCCTCTCGGCCTGAGCATGTCCAGCGCGTCGGAACGCTCGTACACGCGCCGGGACACCGTGATGTTCCTGGTCTGCGTCGGCATGTCGCTGGTCGCCCTGTTTTCCCCTGTCGGGCTGGGGCTGGCGGTCTCCGAAGCGCTCCGCAGCACCGTGCTCGCCCCCCTGGTTTGGCTCCAGGCGCGGGCCGAAGAAGGCCGGACCAGCCGGGCCCGCCTGCACGCCATCACCATCCAGCGCGACTCCACGTCCTACATCGCCCAAGGCCTGCCTTCGCTCATCGCGGAGAACGAGCGGCTGCGTCAGCTCCTCTCGTTGAGCCGCCGGCTCAGCACCCCGTACGTCGCGGCCGAGGTGCTGCACCAGACCCAGGCGACCGACGGGCGTACGCTGTTGCTCGACGTGGGCACCCGCAACGGCGTGGCCGAGTTCGATCCCGTGGTCGCTCCGGAGGGTCTGATCGGGGTGGTGCTCAACGCGACGGAGCGGAGCAGCGTGGTGATGACTTGGGCGCACCCGGAATTCCGGGTCAGCGCCTTCACCGTGACCGGCAACGCCAGCGGCGTGGTGGCCCCGTCGCTGCTCACCACGGGTGACGGCGCGCTCGAGTTCCGCGGGGTCCCGTACCGTGACTCCGTGCCTCCCGGTACGCTGGTTCTTTCCTCCGGCCTCGGTGGGGTGTACCCCAAGGGCATCCCGGTGGGCATCGTGACCGGGGTCATTCGGGAGCAGACCGGGTGGGAGCGGGTCTACCGGCTGCGTCCGGCAGCGAATCCCGGATCCGCGGCCCATGTGCTGGTGCTGGTCACGCCGCCTGATGCCGACCTCGCGCGCGCCTTCCCCAGCGACTCGGCGCTCGAGGCCATGCGGCTCGACTCGATCGCCCGGGTACGGCGGGCGGACAGCCTCGCGGACGCGGAGCGGCTGGCCCGCGCGGCCCGCGCCGAGTCGTTGGCCGCGGTTCGCCGCGATACGACCGTTGCCGCGCCGCCCCGGCGGCCGGCGCCGGCGGCGCCGACCATCCGGCCCGTACCGCCGGCCACTCCGCGGCCGGCAGCTCCAGTGGCGCCAAGCCCGGTGCCCGGCGTGCCCAGCCAGAAACCCGCCGCCCCAGGCCAGGCGCCTGCCACAACACCCAGCCCGCCGCCGGCGACATCCAAGCCCGCCGCGGGGGACAGCGCCCGATGAACGTCGGCCGTGCCAATCGGGTCCAGCTCGCCCT
>DASSML010000212.1:0-6817 GCA_035688895.1 Gemmatimonadales bacterium | reverse complement strand
CCCCCGACCCTGCAGGCCACTCCCCTCGTCGGTACGGAAAGGGCGGACATGCGCGCCTCGGCTTCCCGGATTCTCGTCTCGCTCGGTGCCTCCTGCGTCGGCATGGTCGGCGCCGTGGCGGCCCAGACGACCTATCCCAACGTCAAGCTGCAAGGCCGGCTCCAGGAGGAGTTCTACTTCTTCGACAACTCCGATTACGCACCCGCCCTCGGTCCGGAGAGCAACTTCTTCGTGCGGCGCGCGCGGATCGAGGCTCGGGGGCAGATCTCCGAGAACGTGGCGGTGTTCATCCAGCCCTCGTTCGAAGGCGGCCGACCCCTCAACGCGACGACGACCTGTACCTCTTCCCCGGTGCCGGCGGGCGGGGGAACGCCCACGGTTACCTGCACCACCACCGGCCGGAGCGGGCTCCGGCTCCGCGACGCCTGGATCGACGTGCGCTTCGGCCCTGAGGGAGAGAAGACGGCCTTCTACCTCCGGGGCGGCCAGGAGAAGCGCCCGTACAGCCGCTACGAGCTGACCTCCTCCGTCAACCTGCCCTCCATTGAGCGCGGGGCCGGTCAGGGTCTCGTCCCCCGGGCCTCGAATGACCTCTTCTCCGCGGCGGGGTTCCTCTCCCACGATGTGGGCGCGAGCCTCCGGATGGAGCACAAGCTCGATGACGTGCGCCTGGTCACTCTCAAGGTCGGGGCCTACAACGGCCAGGGTGAGAGCCTCAACGACGTGAACAACAAGAAGAGCTTCGGCGCCCGCGGCACGTTCGCCGTGACCCCCAAGCTCGACGTCGGCGCGTCCTGGTTCACCCACGACGCCATCGTAACCACCGCCGGCGTGCCGGACTCGGGATTCACCAATACTGCATGGGGACTCGACGCGCAGTGGGGCAAGGTGGGCGACGAGGGACTCTGGGCGCTGGCCGAATACCTCCAGGGCGACAACGCGACGGCGGCCAAGCCGGAGATGCGGGGCTTCCAGGCCCTGGCGGCCTACAACATCCGGATGAAGAGCCCCACCGCCTGGCTCTACGCGGTCGAGCCGTCCTTCCGATTCGATCTCGCGGACCCCGACAGCGACGTCGGGAGCGACCGGGTCACGACCATGACCGCCGTGATGGGTGTGTACTTCTCCAGCCGGGCCTACCTCCGGGTGGCCTATGAGCGCCAGAGCTTCCAGGATGACATCACACCCAGCATCAGCGGTGTTCGCAGCATGCTGGGGGTCAACTTCTAGTGGAACGAGGAAATCGCATGCGACACTCGAGCCGAGTCTTCGTCGCCGTCGGCGCCGCCACCTTGCTGGGCGCCGCCGCGCCGGTCGCGGCCCAGAGCCTGACCGGCGCCGGGGCGACCTTCCCCAATCCGATCTACACCAAGTGGTTCGACGCCTACCACAAGAAGACCGGCGTCCAGATCAACTACCAGTCGATCGGCTCGGGCGGCGGCATCCGGCAGTTCACCGAGGGCACGGTAGACTTCGGCGCCAGCGACGGTCCGATGAACGAGAGCCAGATCGCGGCGGTGAACAGCAACGTCCTCCACGTGCCCACCGTGCTCGGCGCGGTGGTGGTGACCTATAACCTGCCCGCGCTCGGTGACACCAAGCTGAAGCTCGACGGCAATGCGCTGGTGGACATCTTCATGGGGCGGATCGTCAAGTGGAACGACCCCAAGCTGGCCAAGCTCAACCCGGGTGTGAAGCTGCCCGACATGGACCTGGTGGTGGTGCACCGGTCTGACGGGTCAGGCACCAGCTACATCTTCACCGATTTCCTCAACAAGTTCTCCCGCGAATGGCGGGACAAGGTCGGCTTCGCCACCTCGGTCAACTGGCCGGTCGGGCTCGGCGGTAAGGGCAACGAGGGTGTGACCCAGCAGATCAAGCAGACCGAAGGGGCGATCGGATACGTCGAGCTCATCTACGCCCTCTCGAACGGTCTTGGCTTCGCCCAGATCCAGAACTCGGCCGGCAAGTTCATCGAGCCCTCGCTCGCGTCGGTCACCGCCGCGGCAGCCAGCGCGAAGCTCAAGGCCGATACCGATTTCCGGGTCTCGATCACCAACCCTCCGGGTGACGAGGCCTATCCCATCGCCTCGTTCACCTGGCTCCTGATTCAGAAGGACGCGAAGGACGCGGCGAAGGCGAAACTGATCAAGGACTTCCTGACCTGGATGATCACGCCCGAGGCCCAGAAGATGGCCGAGGAGCTCAAGTACGCCCCCCTGCCCCCCGACGTGGTCAAGCTGGTGCAGGCTCGGCTCGGTACCCTCAAGGCCGGCGGCAAGGCGTTGGCCGAAAAGTGAGGACCGCGATGCTGCGAGGTGGCTCCCGTGCCGCGCTGCTCGCCCTGCTGGCGGGCTGCGGCGGCGGCGACAAGACGATGGTGTCCGGCGCGACCGGGAAGCCGGCGGAGGCGGCGCCCTCCGGGGGCGCCGCTGCGCTCACCGGCGCGGGCGCGACCTTCCCCAATCCGATCTATACCAAATGGTTCGACGCCTACAACAAGCAGACCGGCGTGCGGATCAACTACCAGTCGATTGGCTCGGGCGGCGGGATTCGCCAGTTCACCGAAGGTACCGTGGACTTCGGCGCCACCGACGGTCCGATGAAGGACGACCAGATCGCCGCGGTCCAGGGCAACGTCCAGCACATCCCCACCGTGCTCGGCGCCGTGGTCGTCACCTACAATCTGCCGCAGCTGGGCAAGACGCCGCTGCGCTTCGATGGCGCCACGCTGGCCGACATCTTCCTCGGCCGAATCACCAAGTGGAACGACACCCGGATCGCCGGGCTCAACCCCGGCGTGAGGCTCCCCGCTCAGGACATCATCGTGGTGCATCGCTCCGACGGGTCGGGCACCTCGTTCATCTTCACCGACTACCTGTCCAAGGTGTCGCCCAACTGGAAGTCGCAGGTGGGGAGCGCCACCTCGGTCCAGTGGCCGATCGGCCTGGGCGGCAAGGGCAACGAAGGGGTGACCCAGCAGGTCAAGCAGTCCGAAGGCGCGATCGGCTACGTCGAGTTGATCTACGCCATCAGCAACGACCTGCCCTATGCGACGCTGAAGAACGCGGCCGGCCAGTACGTGGAGGCCTCGCTCAAGAGCGTCACCGCCGCGGCCGGCGCCGCCGACCTCAAGGGGGATACCGATTTCCGGGTGTCGATCACCAACGCCCCGGGCGCTGAGGCCTATCCCATCTCCTCGTTCACCTGGCTCCTGGTGCAGAAGACGCCCCGGGACAGCGCCAAGGGCGAGGCGATCCGGAAGTTCCTGGTCTGGATGCTCCAGCCCGAGGCCCAGCGGATGGCGGCGGACCTCCACTACGCCCCGCTGCCGGTCCCGGTCATCGAGCTGCTGCAGAAGCGCGAGGGCGCTGAAAGACCGCCCTCGCCGTGACCTGTCCGTTACAATTCCGTGACGGAGCGGATCGCGGCGCGGGATAAACTCCCGGTCATGACCGCGACTGTCACCCCGCCGGAGGCGACGCCGCTTCCCTCGGCGCCGCCGCCCCCGCCGCTCGAGCGCACCAGCTATGGTGACCGGGTCTTCCGCGTCCTGCTGACCCTGGGCGCGGTCAGTGTGCCCGTGCTCCTCGGCTTTCTGGTCTATCAGCTCTGGACCGGTAGCGAGCTGGCCATGTCCAAATTCGGCCTCGGCTTCCTGACCAGCAGCACCTGGGATCCGGTCGCCGAGCAGTTCGGCGCCTTTCCGCTGATCTTCGGCACGCTGGTCTCGTCCTTCATCGCGCTGCTCATTGCGGTACCGCTCTCGCTCGGCGTGGCCATCTTCCTCACCGAGTTTGCACCCAAGGCCATCCGCCAGCCGATCGCGTTTCTGATCAGCCTCCTGGCCGCGATTCCGAGCGTGGTCTACGGGCTGTGGGGCATCTTCGTCCTGATCCCGCTGCTCCGCACGACCCTGTTCCCCTTCCTCCGGGAAACCCTCGGCTTCCTGCCGTTCTTCCAGGGCCCCATCTACGGGCCGTCGATGCTCGCGGCGGGAATCATCCTGGCCATCATGGTCATGCCGTATGTCATGTCGGTGTCGCGCGAGGTGCTGCTGGCGGTGCCCGACACCCAGCGCGAGGCGGCG
Organism: Gemmatimonadales bacterium; assembly: GCA_035688895.1. GTDB lineage: Bacteria > Gemmatimonadota > Gemmatimonadetes > Gemmatimonadales > GWC2-71-9 > CAVVWJ01. The sequence goes on along the minus strand of DASSML010000212.1, from coordinate 2,727 downwards.
CTGGCGCTCGGCGCCACCCGCTGGGAGGCGGTCGTCACCACCATTCTGCCCTACGCCCGATCCGGCATCATCGGCGCGATCATCCTCGGCCTGGGCCGGGCGCTGGGCGAGACGATGGCGGTGACCATGCTCATCGGCAACCGGCACGAAATCGCGAGCTCGCTCTTCGCGCCGGGGTACACCATGGCCGCGGCCATCGCCAACGAGTTCTCCGAGGCGGTGGGCGACCTGCATCTGTCCGCGCTGGCCTACGTGGCCTTCCTCCTCTTCGTGGTGACGGTGGTGGTGAACGCGGGCGCGCGGCTTCTGATCTGGCGGGTGGCCCGCGGGTCCGGCGCCGGGAGCCGGGCGCTGTGAACCGGCGCATGCTCCGGCGGGGCATCAGCAACCTGATGGTGGGGCTCATGGTGCTGGCGGTCGTCGCGGCACTGCTCCCGCTCTTCTTCATCCTGGCCGACCTCGTGGCCAAGGGCGCCGGCAGCCTGTCGCTGGACTTCTTCACCAAGACCCCGGCGCCGGCCGGCGAGACTGGCGGCGGGGTCGCCCAAGCCATCGTCGGCACCCTGCTCATCGTGGGCATCGCGAGCCTGATGGGCCTGCCCATCGGCATCGCCGCCGGCATCTACTGCGCCGAGTTCCCCGGCAGCCGCCTCACCTGGCTCACCCGCTTCGTCGCCGACGTGATGAACGGCACGCCGTCGATCGTCGTCGGCGTCTTCGCCTGGGCCTGGATCGTGGCGACCCAGAAACATTTCTCTGCCCTGGCCGGAAGCGCCGCGTTGGCCATGCTGATGATCCCGATGGTGCTCCGCACCACCGAGGAGATGATCAAGCTGGTCCCCAACTCGCTCCGCGAGGCGGCATTGGCGCTGGGGTATTCGCGCTGGCGCACCAGCCTGTCCATCGTGCTCCGGACGACGCTGCCGGGGATCGTGACCGGCAGCCTGCTCGCGGTCGCCCGCATCGCCGGCGAGACCGCCCCGCTCCTGTTCACCGCGCTGGGAAGCCAGTACATGAGCTTCGACGTCACCCAGCCGATGGCGTCCCTTCCGCTCACGGTCTTCACCTATGCGACTGGTCCCTATGAAGAGTGGCACCGCAACGCCTGGGCGGCCGCCCTCGTCCTCATCCTCGTCGTCCTGGTCCTCAGCGTCGGGGCTCGCCTCGCCATCCGCCGTCGGTTCACCCTCAATGGGTGAGCCGGCCCTGCGGACCCGCCCGCCCGCGCCCGGGCCCGCGCCGGCGGAGCCCCCGGCGGGAGTGCGGGGGCGGGTCGAGACCGACAAGCTGACGGCGATGTACGGCAAATTCACCGCGGTGAAGGGCGTGAGTCTCGCCTTTCCGCCACGGCGGGTGCATGCCTTGATCGGCCCGTCGGGGTGCGGCAAGTCCACCTTCCTCCGCACCCTCAACCGGATGCACGAGCTCTCGGAGCAGGGCTGGATCACCGGGCGGGTGGTGCTCGACAACGAGGACATCTACGCGCCGCGGGTGAGCGCGATCCAGCTGCGCCGACGGGTCGGCATGGTCTTTCAGCGGCCCACCCCGTTCCCCACGATGTCCATCTACGACAACGTGGCGGCCGGCCTCCGGGTGCACGGGCGGCTGTCCCGGGCGGATACCGACATCATCGTGGAGCGGTCGCTGCGCCAGGCCGCCCTGTGGGACGAGGTGAAGGACCGGCTCCGCGCGAGCGCCCTGGCGCTGTCGGGCGGCCAGCAGCAGCGGCTCTGCATCGCTCGGACCATTGCGCCGAGCCCGGACGTGGTGCTGCTCGACGAGCCGACCGCCTCGCTCGACCCCCAGGGCACCCAGCGGATCGAGGAGCTGCTCTTCGAGCTCAAGGAGAGCTTCAGCATCATCATCGTCACCCACAACATGCAGCAGGCGGCCCGGGTGTCCGATACGACAACCTTCTTCTACCTCGGCACCATGGTGGAGACCGGCCCCACCCGGCAGATCTTCACCGCTCCGCGGAACGAGCAGACCGAGGCCTACATCACCGGGAGATTCGGATGAGCGCCAGCGTGCGCCCGCGACCCATGACCAACGTTCCCCGGGCTGCCCTGGCCCCCCGTCCGCCCCAGCCCCAGGGCCAGGAGCGCGGCGGCCCGGCGGTGGACGTGCGCGACTTCGCCTTCTGGTACGGCAGCCGGCAGATTCTCCGGAACCTGACCTTCGCCCTCGAGCGCAAGGCGGTGACGGCGATCATCGGCCCGTCGGGGTGCGGCAAGTCCACCTTCCTCCGGTCGATCAATCGGCTCAACGATCTGATCCCGGGGTCCCGCCACACCGGCGACATTCTGCTCGAGGGGCGCTCGGTCTTCGGGCCCACCGACCTGGTGACCCTGCGGCAGCGGGTGGGCATGGTGTTCCAGCGCCCCAACCCGTTCCCCAAGTCGATCTACGACAACGTGGCGTTCGGGCCGGCGCTCAACCGGCTGGTGCCTCGGCGCGACCTCCCCGACCTGGTGGAGCGCTGCCTGCGCCAGGCCGCGCTCTGGGACGAGGTGAAGGATCGCCTCGACGAGCTGGGGACCGGACTCTCGGGCGGCCAGCAGCAGCGGCTCTGCATCGCCCGGGCGCTGGGCAACCAGCCCGAGGTCCTCCTCATGGACGAGCCCTGCTCCGCGCTCGATCCGATCGCCACCCAGCGGGTCGAAGAGCTGATCGTGGAGCTCAAGCGGGACTACACGATCGTGATCGTCACGCATAACATGCAGCAGG
>DASSML010000211.1:0-8307 GCA_035688895.1 Gemmatimonadales bacterium | reverse complement strand
TTCCTGCTGGACGAGGTGGACAAGCTGGGCGTGTCGTTCCAGGGCGATCCGGCGAGCGCGCTGCTCGAGGTGCTCGATCCAGCCCAGAACGACACCTTCGTGGACCACTACCTGGGCGTGCCGTTCGACCTGAGCGAAGTGCTGTTCATCGCGACGGCGAACTTCATCCAGAACATTCCCGGCCCGCTGCTCGACCGGATGGAGGTAGTGGACTTCGCCGGCTACACCGAGCGGGAGAAGGCGGAGATCGCCCGGAAATACCTCATCCCCCGGCAGTTCCGGGAGAACGGGGTGAGCCCGGAGCAGCTCGAGGTCACCGACGACGCGTTGTCGGAGGTGATCACCGCCTATACCCGGGAATCGGGTGTGCGGCAGCTCGAGCGTGAGCTGGGCAAGCTGGCCCGGAAGGTGGCCCGGAAGATCGCGGCCGGCGAGGTCGAGGAGATCAAGGTCGACCGCGAGATGGTGGACGACCTGCTCGGCCGGCCCCGGGTGCACCCGGAGAAGGCGGCCCGCCACGATGAGATCGGCGTGGCCACCGGGATGTACTACACTCCGACCGGCGGCGACATCATGTTCGTCGAGGCCTCCACCATGCGGGGCAAGGGCGAGCTGGTGCTGACCGGCCAGCTGGGCGACGTGATGAAGGAATCGGCCCGGGCGGCCTGGACCTACGCCCGCTCCCACGCGGGCGGTCTCCAGATCCAGGACGAGATGTTCGACCGGGACATCCACATCCACGTGCCCGCGGGCGCCATCCCGAAGGATGGTCCGTCGGCCGGTGTGACGATGGCCTCGGCCGTCGTGTCCACCCTGTCGGGTCGGCCGGTCGGCCACGACATCGCCATGACCGGTGAGATCACCCTGCGGGGGCGGGTGCTCCCGATCGGCGGGGTGAAGGAGAAGGTGCTCGGCGCGGTGCGGGCCGGGATCAACCGCATCATCCTGCCCAAGGAGAACGAGCCCGATCTCGAGGATCTCCCCAAGGAGGTCCGGGACAAAATCGAGGTGTACCTGGTGCAGGAGCTGGGCGAGGTCCTCGCGCTCACCTTGCGCGGGGCCACCTTCCGCGAGGGGCGCCTGCTCTTCGGCGACGAGAAGAACCCGCGGGATGTGCTGCCGCTGTCGACGGGGTTCAGGCACTAGACCGCGGGAAAGGCGAAGGGCGAAAGGCGAAGGGGGAGCATCCGGGCTATGGGTGCTCCCCCTTCGAATTTCGTCCTTCGCCTTTCGCCTACTCGAGTCCCTCCGCTGCCTTCTCGACGATCTCTTCCAGCCTGGTCACGGCCTCGTCCAGCCGCGGCGCGTCGGCCGGCCTCGGATTGGTGCGGAGCCATTGCTCGGTCTCGCGGGCGGCGGCGCTGATGGCCGGGAACCCGTGGGATCCTCCCGAGCCCGCGAGCCGGTGGAAGTGGGTCTTGAGGCTCGTTGCGACTGCCTCGTCGCCCCGGCGAAAGCGGTCGATCTCGCCACGGATATCCAGCAGCGTCGCGGGGAGCTCGGCGAGGTACTCACGCTGGAGGGCCAGGATCGGGTCGTCGTCCTCGCTCATGCGCGGGTGAGCCGCTCGAAGGCGAGCCGGGCCGCGGCGACGAACGCCGGCGCGGTGCTCCAATGGCCCCGCGCGTCGGCTCCATCGCGCGCCGCGACCAGCGCGGCGCGATCGTCCACGATCATGAGCACGGGCGTGCCGGGCCAGGCGCTGCCGTCCACGGGCGCCGACTCCACCGGCACGAACCCAAGATCGACCGGACCCGTGGCGAAGAGCGCCAGCCGAGCCCCGGCGGCAAGCGGCCGGCGCAACGCTGGGGCGAGGAGCGGATACGCATCCGGGGGAGCGAGCAGGGAGACCGAGGCCGAGGCCCGGGCAACGTCGCGGGACAGCAGCTGGAGGATCGACCGGCCGGAATCGATCTCGACCAGGGTAGGCGTGCCGGGTACCGAGATGCTCTCCAGCTCACGGGTCAGGCGCTCGACCGCATCGCCATGGTTGCTCGAGATCCGGGCGAGGAGGGCGGCGGGGGGCTCGGGGCGGTAGCGGCGAGGCCTCCCGGCATCGAGCCTGGCCGCGCCCTTCGAGACCAACCCCTCGAGTGCGCTGTAGGCGTTGGCGCGGGCCAGGCCGGCCGATCTGGCGATGGCGTAACCTGTTCCGGGTCCTCCTGTCAGGAGGACCTGGTAGACCAGGCCTTCGGTGGGGGTGAACCCGAACGGGGTGAGATCGATCCGGGCCATGCAGTAGTATGTGAAACTACGACTAGGCGGTCAATCCCCTGCGTCAGGCGTAGTCCAGTTGCCATCCCAACAGCTTGGCGATGAGCGACAGCCGGAAGGTCACGTCCACCTCCCGCTCTTCCGTGGTCTTGGCGTCGAGGTTCAGAGGGTAGAAGTGGTAGGTGATCTTGTCGCCGGCCTTGGGCTGAGACCGAAGGTTCTTGGGGTTCCACACCCCCTGGTCGTCACATTCCCTGGCCAGCCGGGCCAGCACCTTGGTGGCGACCGGAGCCCACTGCAGCGCCCCCATCTGGGCCAGCAGCTCGATGTAGTACAGCGCGAGGGGAATGTCCTTGGCCATCCCCTTGGCGTCGGCCTCGATCGGGTCGCCCAGGAGCAGGTGCTGGGGCTTGAGGGCCCGCTTGCCCACCTGGATCACGAACGCCTTCTTGGGCGCGGGCTGGGCGAGATAATGCCCCAGCCGCTCGGTAAACCCGGCCCGCTCGCGTCGCAGATTCGGCATGGCCGCGATCATGGCGACGGAGTACCAGGTCGGCGGATGGGCCTCCGGGTGCAGCGCGAGGTTCTTCCCCGACTTCACGAAGGGCTTCTCGGCGACGGGGCTGCGGAGGAACTGGGAGATCGAGTTCGCGATCTTGTGCCCCGCACCGCGGAGTCGGGGGTCGTCGGCGAAGCCTGCCTCGGCGAGCGCCGTCGATGCCGCCTCCCGGATCATCTCCCGGGCCCAGAGCGCGGCTTCCGGATCCGATTTCACCACCTTGAGGTACTCGAACAGCAGGCTGGGGTCTTCGTCGCGGGAGAGCAGGCGGAAGAGCACCCGATCGGCCAGCTTGAAGGGGCGTCCGGCCCGGGGCCAACCGAGCTGGAGCAGCCGACGATAGTTGGGGATGGTGCCGACGTCCTTGATGCCCTGAGACGCCGAAGGGGCGAGCCCGAGGAGGTTCCCGCCCCAGGTGCCGGCGTCCTTCTGCTTCTTCACCACCGCCAGCGCCGTCTTGGACTCGGTCACCGCCACGAGGGCGGATTCGACCGTTTCCGGGCTGGCGTACCCAGCGGGCGCCAGCTCCGTCAGCGTGCGGTACCGGATCGACGCCCCGGCGTTTTCCAGCAGCCAAGTGAGCGGAATCCGGTGGTGCGTAGGCAGTTCCAGAGACGCTCCCGGGTAGGCAAACGCAAACGGCGGCAAAGATAGACGGTGCCGGCCCGCTTGGGTAGGGCCCGCAGATCCTTGTCACCGAGCGACTTACTTCCCGGATGCGACCCTTCGCTCGCCGGCCTCGCGGAACTCCGAGGTGCGACTCCACACCGGCTGAGCGGGGGCGTCGGCCACCGCCAGCGCGGTCCGCACCGTAACCCGGAGCTGCTGGACCACCCCGCCGTAGGTGAACCAGGACTGCATCTGGTCGCTGGGCTGGTGATAGCGCTCGGCGGTGTACTTCTCCTTCTGCTCCCGGCCCCACCCCTCGGGACGCCCCACGTAGGATGAGCCGTTTTCGATCGAGGTCCCCGGGACGCCGACCCGGGCCAGGGAGAAGTGGTCGGAGCGGAAGTAGGACCCGGTGAGCAGCGCCTCCTCGTTGGTGCTGACCTTGAGGCCTTCCGCGGCGGCCGCGGCCGTGAACACCTTGCCCAGGCTCGACTGATCGAGGCCGAGCGCGCTCACGTCGGTGGTCCGGCCGTAGAGGTTCATCACGTCCAGATTGAGAATCGTGGCCACGTCGCGGAGCGGCACCGGCGGGTGGTCGGCCAGCGCCTGGGATCCGATCAGTCCGGACTCCTCGGCCGCGAATCCGATGAAGATGAGCGACCGGTCGGGACGGACCCCGCTCCGAACGAACGCCTCGGCCGCGGTCATGACGGCCGCGGTGCCGGAGGCGTTATCCTCGGCGCCGTTGTAGATCGAGTCGCCGTTCACCGGCGCCCCGATGCCGAAGTGGTCGTAGTGGCCGCCGATCAGGACCGCTTCGCGGGCGTGAGGACCGTGGCCGGGCAGTCGGCCGATCACGTTGGCGGTCTCGGTGCGGCGGATCGCGCTCTTCACCGATGCGGTGACCGCCACGCCGAGCGGAACCGCCTTGAAGCCTGGACGCGCCGCCGCCGCGGTCAGCTCGGCCAGGTCCTTGCCACCCGCCTGGAAAACCTTGGCCGCAGTCTCCTGCTGGATCCAGCCCGCCGCGAGGAGAGAGCTGGGCGGCGCCTCCAGCCGGACCTGGGGACCGGTCCAGCCCGAGAGCACGGTCTTCCACGGGTACGTGGCGCTCTCGGTGGTGTGGATCATGAGGATCCCGGCCGCGCCTTGCCGGCGGGCCTCCTCGATCTTGTAGGTCCAGCGCCCGTAGTAGGTGAGGATCTTGCCCTTGAAGATGGTCGAGTCCTGGAGGCCAGGATCATTCACCAGCGTGACCACGATCTTGCCCTTCACGTCCGCGCCGGCGTAGTCGTTCCACTGCTGCTCGGGGGCGACGATGCCGTACCCGACGAACACCAGGTCGCCCGAGAGGTTGACCAGTGAGTCGTTCCGCATCGACCAGAGGACGTAGTCCTGCTTCCAGGTCAGCGGCATCGGGGCCGGGGTGCTCACCGCGAGCGTGGGCTCCGGCGTGAGCGCGATGATGGGGACGCGCTGGAAGTAGCGGCCGCTGTCACCCGCGGGCTGGAGCCCGATGCGCTCGAACTGGGCGGCGATGTATTTCTGGGCCAGCAGGCCGCCCCGGGTGCCGGGCGCCCGGCCTTCCAGGGCGTCGTCGGCCAGGAACTCGAGGTGGGCCTTGAAGACCATCGAGTCCACCGCCCGGGCCACCCGGGTGCCGGCCGAGGCCGCGGACCCGGTCTGGGCCGAGAGAGTGGAGGCGGACGCGAGCGCGAGGCTCGCGAGCAGGAGCGAACGAATCGAGAGAGCGGTCATCGTACCGGGGGCTAGAGGGCAGCGATCATCGTGATCGCGACGAAGAGGCCGACGACATAGCTCACGGGGTCGCTCACGGCGGCCACGATCGGGTCCTCGTGGATCTCGCCGCGGTTGGCCCGGAACCAGAGTCGGCCGGTCCAATAGAGCAGCAACGGGCAGACCAGCCAGAGCAACGTGGGCCGACGGTAGAGGCTCACCACCTGCTCGCTGTTCAGATAAAGCGCCAGCACCAGCACCGACAGGTAGCCGCTGGCGCCGCCCATCGAGCCCAGCCACGCAAGATCGCCGGCGCGATACCCGCGCCGGTTCGTGGGCTCGGCCGGCGCGGCTTCCCGCATCTCGGCGAACCGCTTGAGAAAGGCGAGACTCAGGAACAGGAACATCGCGAACGCCAGCAGCCAGGACGACGGGGTGACGCCGGTGGCGGCGCCGCCTGCCAGCACGCGGAGCGTGTAGAGCCCGGCCAGGAGCAGTACGTCGAGCACGGCGAGGCGTTTCAGCCAGGTCGAGTAGGCGGTGGTGACGACCAGATAAAGCAGCAGCAGGGCGACGAAGTCGGTCGGCAGCGCCACCGCCCCCAGCACCACCGCGCCTCCGAGCAGCAGCGGGCACAGCACCCAGCCGGCCCGCGGGTCGAGGTCACCGGCGGCGAAAGGGCGCAGTCGCTTGGTGTGATGCGCCCGGTCGGCCTCGAGATCGAGCAGGTCGTTCAGCACGTAGGCGCCCGAGGCGGCCAGGCAGAAGGCGACGAACGCGATACAGGCGGCGGTGAACAGCGGCGGGTCGAGCAGGCGGTGGTCCACCACGATCGGAACGAAGACCAGGAGATTCTTGATCCACTGGCTGACCCGAAGCGCTCGCGGCAGGGCGTCGATGCGGAAGGGCATCCCGGCCTATTCCTGGGCGCAGCGGACCAGCGTCAGCGTACCCGGAACGCCGAAGAGGCCTTCGCTGGTGAGGAGGAAGCTATCGTCCGGCAGCCAGGTGAGACCCTCACCCTGGAGCTCCAGGCCGGTCACGTCGCAGGCGGTGCCGAGGGGGTGAAGGGTGTCGCCTTGGGCCAGCCGAAAGAAGAAGATCTCGACGTAAGTTCGAACGGCGATCTCGGTTCCGTCGGGTGATAACGCCGCGTCGGTGACCAGCCCCCGAGCGCCCCGCCCGGGCGGCACCGGAATCCGACCCAGGGCCTCCGCGGTTACCAACTTTCGCCCCCACTTGGTTGCCGGTATTCGAAACGCCTGCACCCCGCGGCTCCGACCCTTGCTCACGAGGAGGACGGCGCCGTCCGGGGCGACCACCGCCGCCTCCACATCGTGCGGCCCATCGGGGTAGCGAACCTCGAGCACCTCGGCCCGGTCCGTGACACCTTGTCCACCTGCCCGCACCGCCGGCTCCGGCACTCGATAGAGCCGAACCGAGCTCCGGATCTCGTCGTTGTCGCCGGTGTCGGCGATATAGAGGCATTCGGTCTTGCCGCACGGGCCCAGGGTGATCGCTTCCCAGTCGTAGTTGGCCGCACCGGTAACCCTGTAGACGCCGAGGTCCCGGCCGGTCGAGTCGGTCGCGAAGATCTCGGGCGGGTTGCCCGAATCGTTGAACGTCCAGAACACGCCCGGGTAGCGCCGGCTCGCGATCACGCCGGAGCTCTCGAGCAGGCGAGGATGACGGAACTCTCCCGTACGATGGGCCTCCAGCGGGAGGCGCACCTGCCACTGGGCCTGCGCATCCGCATCGGATGCCGGAACGCAGGCCAGGGCGAGCGCGGCCACCAGGAGTAGCAGGAGCAGTGGTCCGACGAGGCCCTTGTTCAGAGCGCCGCCGATGGACAGAGGTCCGCCAGAGAACACTCGCCGCAGCGAGGACGCCGGGCGATGCAGGTCTGGCGGCCGTGAAAGATCAGAAGGTGCGAGAGCAGCGCCCAGTCCTTCCGGGGAAAGAGGGGCATCAGATCACGCTCGATCTTGACCGGATCCTCCTCCCGGGTGAGGCCGAGGCGCCCCGACACCCGCGCCACGTGGGTGTCCACGGTGATCCCCTCGTTGATTCCGTAGGCGTTGCCGAGGACCACGTTGGCCGTCTTGCGGCCGACCCCCGGCAGCACCCGCAGCTCCTCCATCGTGCGGGGAATCTCACCGCCATGCTCCGCCACGACGGCCTGCGCCATCCCGATCAGACTGCGGGTCTTGTTGCGGAAGAACCCGGTGGAGCGGATGATCTCCTCCACGTCATCGGACCGCGCCTGGGCCAGCGCGGCGGGGTCCGGGTACCGGGCAAAGAGCGTCGGCGTCACCAGATTGACCCGGGCATCGGTGCACTGGGCCGAGAGAATGGTCGCCGCGAGCAGCTCGTAGGCGTTGTGATGGTCGAGGGCGCAGTGCGCATCGGGGTAGCGCCGCTTGAGACGGCGCAGCACCACCTTGGCCCGTTCCGGCACGGGCGGCAGGCCCTTCCGCGCGGGCGCCCTGGTGGCGACGGCGGCACGGCGGCCGGCCGATTTCCCCCGCGGGCTCACTGCCGGCGTCCGCGGGCGAAGGCGAGGAACCCGTCGAGCGGCCGGGCGTTGAGAATGTCGTCGGGGCCGAGCCACCCCTTGCGGGCCATGGCGACGCCGTACGCCACGTGGCCGATCCCCGCCACGTTATGGGCATCGGCGCCGATGGAGACCATCGCTCCCGCCGCGCGCACGCGCTGGAGCACCCGCCAGTCGAGGTCGAGCCGGTGGGGATCCGCGTTGATCTCCAGCGCGACACCGGTGGCCGCTGCCTTCTCGATCACCGTGTCGAGATCCACCCCGTAGGGATCGCGCGAGAGGAGGAGGCGCCCCGTCGGGTGGCCGATGATGGTGAGGTGAGGGTTGTCCATCGCCGCCAGCATCCTGGCCGTCATCTCCGGCGCGGCCATGTTGAAGCGGCTGTGCACCGAGGCGATCACGAAGTCGAGCCGGGCCAGCACAGCGTCGTCGTAGTCGATCCGCCCGTCCTGCAGGATGTCGGCCTCGATGCCCTTGAGCACCCGAAAGTCGGTCAGCCGGCCATTGACCTCGTCGATCTCATCCGCCTGGCGGACCAGATCGTCGGGGGACAGCCCTCCGGCATAGGCAGCGGCCTGACTGTGGTCGGTGATGCCGAGATACTGGTACCCCGCCGCGCGGCAGGCCAGTGCCA
>DASSML010000210.1:0-2552 GCA_035688895.1 Gemmatimonadales bacterium | reverse complement strand
CATGTTGTTCGCCGAGGCGTGCACGTTGATGTAGTACTGCCCCGACGTCGGGATTGCGACCGGAAGGTCGGCCGTCGCCGTCGCCTTGCCGTCGTTGTTCACCTCGAGAGACCGATACGACGTCGCGGGTCCGACGATCGGGCCGTTGTCGCCGCACTGGCCCTGGTGCACGTGCCACGGATGGTCGCCGCCCGGCACCGCGTTGGCGATGTCGACCTCCGCCCGGCTCCGGCTCGGGTTGCCCGGCTCCGACGCCCACCATCCCTTCCCCTTCAGATTCATTGCGCCGGTGAGCTGGGCCGGCGTGGCGAGGGTCGCGTTCCAGCGAGTCCCCACCACCTCCTGCTGCGGATCGATCTCCACCGGGCGATGGCCCCCGCAAGCGGCGAACAGCACGGCACCGCCAAGCACGACGGACGGAGCACGCATGAGATACCTCCGAGGCAAGGGTCTCATGCTATATGCCCCCGCGCCGGCGCGCCCACAGTGACGAGCAACACAGGCGCAGGACGGGTCAGCGGCGATTCCGCCCCCGCGGCGCGCAGGCCTTGAGCAGCGCCTTGGGCGCCGGATGGTTGGGAAACAGGTCCCTGGCGCGCTCGGCGTGCGGGCGCGCGAGATCGCACCGCCGCGCGGCGCGGTACTGCTGGGCCAGGACCATGTGGATGCGGTAGCTCCCCGGGTCGATCCTGGCGGCGAGCTCCATGTCCCGGCGAGTGCCGCCGTCGGAGAGTCCCATGGCCACGACCTGGGCGGTGCTGCGGAGGATCAGCATTCCGCCGATCACTGCTACCAATGCCTGGAGTGAGCGGCGGCTCCGGGGCGTGAGCGCAACCTCACGCACCGGCCGGGCGGTGGACGCGAGCGCGCCGATCGTGGTCCACACGAACAGCGTCGGCGCGGGGAGGAGGAGCACCGCGTCCAGCGCGCCGACCACGACCAGCGCGATCAGGGTGGCGACGATGGTGAGGTCGTTCAGCGTCGGGATGTAGCGCGATCCGCGCCGGACCCGGGCCCAAGCCCCGAGCGCGACGGCCGCTCCTACCAGCACGAGGCACAGCGAGGCGGGAACCCCCCGCTCGGCGAGCGTGGCTACCCAGTCGCTGCTGGGCCAGGGATTGGTCGGGATGATATCGCTGGGGTCGAACGACGGATCGCCGGGGGACATGTAGCGGGGATAATGCACCGGCCAATTGCCCGGGCCGACGCCGAGAATGGGATGGTCAGCGGCCATGCCAAGGGTGTTGCCGTACTGGATCAGCCGGCCCCTGCCGCTACCCTCCTTGTAGTTGGCGACGCCCGTGAGCGAGTCGAAATAGGGGGAATCCGATCGCCAGTTGAGCCGGTTGGGGAGCACCAAGGCAAGCAACAGACCGGCCACGGCCAGGCCGCCGAGGCGGAGCACCCGGCGGCGGAGCTGCTGGTCCTCCCAGAGCCGGCCGACCCAGAGCCCCTCCACCATCAGGAAGAGCGTCGAGGCGGCGGCGCCGAGCCAGGCCGCGCGGCTGCGCGAGAGCACCAGTGCCGCCGACGCGAGCACGATGCCGATCGTACCGAAGACGGAGTCCCGCCGTCGCTTCGCCTCGAGGCTCACCAGCAGCAGCACCGGCATCCCGATGGCGACCATGTGCGCCATGAAGTTCCGGTTGCCGAACGTCCCTCCCGGCGCCCGGGTCAGGCTGGCCAGGCTGCTGTCGATCAGGCCGTAGGCCTGAATCAGACCGGTCACCGCCCCGACCACCACGGCCGCGGCGAGGGCGGCCAGCAGGGGACCCTTGCGACCGGCCCGGGAAACCGCGCGCGCGGACCAGAAGAGCGCCGCCCCGGCGAGACTCACCCCCACGGCGCGCGCCGCCAGCCATCCGTTGGACGCCGCCAGGGCGGAGACCAGGGACAATCCCAGGTATCCGGCGAGCAGGGCGTCCACCAGGAAAATGGTGAGGCGCTTGGCGCCGGCCAGACAGAGCAGGGTCGCGGTGGTCCCGACGACCAGGAGCACCAGCTCCTTGATGAGAGTGTACCGGTCCAGCTGGAACAGCTCGTAGGGCAGGGCGGCGAGCACCACGGCCGTGGCGCCCGCCTGAAGCACCAGCAGGGCGAGCAGGCTCCGGTCGGTCGGCCGACGAAGCGATGGGCCGCTGGGCTGGGGATACTCGGGGAGCAGTGACTCTCCTCGAATGGTCGTCGTATGGCCTCAGTGGAAGCGGTTGCCGTAGCGGGTGGCGCCGCCCGTCGCCCAGGGACGGTACCGGTTGGCGAACTCGATGCGATCGGCCACGTCGGGGTGGCTGTCGCGCCAGAGATGGTCCAGCAGGCCGGTGCGCGGCACCCCCAGATTCTCCTGCTGCAGCTTCACGAAGGTGCGCGCGGCGGCCTGGTTGTCTCGGGTGATCTCCAGTCCGAACCGGTCCGCCTCGTGCTCCATGTACCGGCTGGTGGCCAGCACGACCGGCGTCACCGCCAGCGACACCACGCCGGCCACCAGGATCAGCAGCGGCAGCGAAGCCGGGTCGTCCAGGCGCTCGAAGCCGAACCGGCGGCCCCAGCGCGTC
>DASSML010000209.1:0-6723 GCA_035688895.1 Gemmatimonadales bacterium | reverse complement strand
GGTTCGCGCCGAGAGTGTGACCGCCCCCCGAGCGATGACGGCGATGACGGCCGCGCCGATCCCGTAGAAGACGGCCTGCATCCAGGGCAGCCCGCCGTAGTGCAGGTAACCCCTGGCGAGCAGTAGCACCATGACGAAGGAGGGTCCGACGAACGCCAGGCCGACCAGGGTCGCGCCCAGGAGGCCCGCGCGGATCCAGCCCAGGTAGATCGCCAGCTGCGCCGCCAGCGGGCCCGGCGCCAGCTGGGCCAGCGCGAGTCCCTCCTTGTACTCGGCGTCGGTGATCCAGCCCCGTTGCTCGACCAGGTCCTGCCGCATCGCGGCGGCGAGCGCGATGGGGCCGCCGAAGCCGAAGGTGCCGAGCCGGAGGAAGTAGGCGACCCAGGCGCGGAGCGGCGGTGTCACCTCGCACGATGGGTGAAGGCGGCGTAGAGATCCTCGAACAGCCGGCCGCCGCGCTCCAGTCGCTCCTCGTCGTGCTCGGTGCCGTCGGCGATGCCGCGCACCAGCCGGGCGACACCCTGGGTCTCCGGCCGGCCGAAATGCTCGTCCTTGCAATCGATGTCGTGGACGATCTCGCCGACGGCCGCGAGCGCCGGATCGTCGAGCCCGAACCGGGCGACCAGCGTCTGGAAGCTGCAGCGCTCCCCTTCGTGGGTGTACTCGGCCTCGAACATGTCGAAGCGAAGCTCGCCCGGCGCGGGCCGGTAGCCGCGCGCGGGGACGAACTTGAAGCGCGCCTCGGGGTCGATGAACCGCCGGATCAGCCAGGCGCTGGCGATCCGGTCCACGAACACGCCCTGCCGGGTGACCCAGGTGCGGCCTGGGGCGACCCGCTCGGGGCGCTCCTGATCTCCGGCCGCCGATGACTCGATGGATTCCGCGTGCAGCATGGCTTCGATCTCCTCGTCGCTGACGCCTTCGACGAACCGCGCCTCGCACACCATCGCGCTGCCGCCGGCGGCGTGGATCTCCCGGGCAAGCCAGGTGAAGTCCTCCAGCGCCTCGGCCCCGTTGGGGAGCACATACACCGTGCTCTTGAGCAGGGCGGCGCCCATGCGAATCAACCGCCGCCGCATCTTGACCCGCAGATAGTCGGGCTTAGGCGGGAGCTGATGGATGAGCAGGAGCCAGCGGGCTTGCGCAAATGGCGCATGTGAATCATTCATTGATTCAACTGTATCACCACCCCGGTCCTGCGTCAAGACGAGGCTCCATATGGTCACCTCCCGGCGCGCCTTGCTCCAGTCGCTCATACCCCTGCCACTGCTACCCCACCTCGGCCGCGCCCTCGAGGCCGGCCTCGTTCCGACCGCAGGCGCATCCCTGGCCGCCATTCCGCCGAGTCCCGACCCGGCGCAATGGCGAAGGCACTTCCCCGCCCTGGCCCAGACGGTGGCAGGCCGGCCGCTCGCCTACCTCGACACCGCCGCCACGGCGCAGCGGCCGGACGCGGTGATCGAGGCGATCGTCGGGTTCTACCGCCAGGACAACGCGAACCCCGGCCGCACCCTCCACACCCTCGCACGGCGAGCGCACGAGGCCTACGAGGCCGCGCGGCGGACGGTGGCCGCCTTCATCGGCGCGGCCGATCCGCTCGAGGTAGTCTTCACCCGCGGCACCACGGAGGCGATAAACCTCGTCGCGACCGCGTGGGGCGGGGCCAATCTCCGTCCCGGCGACGAGGTAGTGCTCACCATCGCCGAGCACGCCTCCTCGATGCTCCCCTGGCAGCTCGCGGCCCGCCGAGCGGGCGCCTCAGTGCGGTATGTCGACGTCACCGACGAGGGACTGGTCGAGCCCGAGCGGCTCAAAGCACACCTCACTTCGCGCACCCGAATCGTCGTCTGCACCCATGTCTCCAACGTGCTCGGCGTGATCAACCCGGCACGGGAGCTCTGTGCCGTCGCGCGCGAGGCGGGGGCGACGGTTCTACTCGATGCCGCCCAGTCGGTCCCCCACTTTCCGGTGGACGTGGGAGACCTCGGCTGCGATTTCCTGGCCTTCTCCGGGCACAAGATGATGGGCCCGATGGGCTGCGGAGTCCTCTGGGGCCGTCGGTCGCTGCTCGACGCGATGCCGCCCTACCAGGCCGGCAGCAACATGGCGCACGACGCGGACCTCGAGCGCGCAGATTACGCGCCGGGCGCCCTCCGGTTCGGCGCCGGAACGCCGAGCGTCGCCGATGCGGTCGGACTCGCCGCGGCGGTCAGCTTCCTGAACGGGCTGGGGCGGGAGGCGGTGTGGCGGCATGAGCAGGCCCTGGTCGGGTACGCGCTCGACCGGCTGGCAGGCGTTCCCGGTCTCCGCCTCCTCGGCTCGGCGCGCCCCGAGGATCGGATCGGCGTCTTCAGCTTCGTGCTGGAGCGGAAGCAGCCGGAAACCGTAGTCGCCGAGCTCGACCGCCGAGGAATCGCGATCCGCGCCGGCGACCTTGCCGCGCTGCCCCTGCTACGGCGGTCCGGCGTGAACCGGGCGGCCCGGGCGTCGCTCTACCTCTACACCACGGAGGAAGAGGTGGACCGGCTGGCGGACGCACTGACGGTGGCGTCCGGATGAGCCGCGATCTTCCGCCCTGGGTGACCGCCTTCGATCGGGTTCCGGTCGGCTATACCCCGCCCCGAGCCGAGGGCCGGCCAGAGGCCGAGCCGGCGGCGATCCCGCTCGCCCGGCACAGGCGGCGCCTCCGGCGCCGGCGGGCGCTGGCAGTGCTCCGTGCCGTCGCCGTCCGGGTGCTGGCGACGGTCAGGGGCCACCGGCGCGAGGGGGTGCCCTCGGCTCGCTGACCGGCCCGTGGAGCGGAAGGGCGATATATTCGAGGCATGTCTCGCCTCATATCCATTGCCTTCCTCGCCGCGCTGCTGGTTCCCGGCGCGCGGCTCGACGCCCAGCAGGAGTCCAAGCCGCCGCGCGAGCGCTGGCAGGTGACCCTCGAGGGCGAGAAATACGTCTGGGACATCGGGCTGGTGAAGCTCGACGGCGATTCGCTGGTGATCCGCCAGTCCGACACCCTGGCCCGCCTGCCGGTCGAGCACATCACCGAGATCCGGCTGATCCAGTCGTCCACCGTGGACCTCGGCGCGGGCGCCGCCGGCGCGATGAGCGCGCTGACGGGCGCCGACGACGAGATCTACGACTTCACCACGCTCGAGTTCGCCGACCGCATCCGCACCATCCAGAAGATTCTCGTCAACCATCCGGCACAGCGCTGAGGCCGGAGGTGGGCTTTATTCTCGTCACCGGTACGGGATCCGGGGTGGGAAAGACCTGGGTGACGCGAGGGCTGGCCCGGACGCTCCTGCGCGCGGGTCGGCGGGTTCTCGCGGTCAAGCCGGTCGAGGTGGGCTGCGACACCACGGAGACTGCGCGTGAGGACGGGACGCTCCTAGCCGAAACCACCGGGCAGGCGGCGCCGCGGTCCGCCGTGATTCGCTTCGGTCCGCCGCTGGCGCCCGCGCTCGCGTCCGGGATGGAGGCGGAGCCGGTCGACTTCGACGCCCTCCTCCTGCAGCTCGAGCCGCTGCGCGCCGAGGCCGATATCGTCCTGCTGGAGGGCACCGGCGGGCTCCTCACCCCGATCACCTGGGAGTGGAACGCGGTCGAGCTGGCGCGGAGTCTCGGCGCGAGTGTGCTGGTGGTGGGACGCGATCAGGCCGAGACCCTGAACCAGATGCTGCTCACGCTGAGCGCGCTGGAGCTGGGTGGGGTGGACCTGCTTGGCGTGGTACTCACTCCGCCGACCGAGCCCGACGCCTCGACCGGTCTCAACGCCGGGGCGATCGCGCGCCTGTCCGGGCTCGACCGGGTCATGGCGGTGGACCGGGACGCCGATCCCCTCCACGCTGCCGATCGCGGAGACTTGAAGCTGGTCGCCGACTGGCTGGGGTAGCGCTCAGTCCTGTCCGATCGCCTCCCGAGCCCATTCCCGCACCCATCCTCGCCGATCCTCCAGCAGACGCGCCAGAGCGGCGCGCGCGCCCCCGTCTCCTCGTGCCGCCAGGGCGGCGAGCCCATAGACAGCGAGCGGCTGCTGGCCGGCGATGGCTTCGACGTCCGCGACCAGCTCCGAATCAGGACGGTCCACCACCGAGGCGATCGCGGCACTCTGAATGACGTCGCGGTAGGACGTCGTCCGCAGCCCCTCGCGGATCGCCGCTCGCGCGCCCGCGAGGTCGCGCCGAGCCATTGCGCGGAGTGCCGCCGCCCGCACCTCGTAGCTCGAGTCACCGGCCCAGGCCCGCCGCACCACTTCACCGGCTTGCTCTCCTCCGACCTCCGACAGTGCAGCCACTGCGGCCTCGCGTACTCGCGAGGAGGTATCGCCGGCGGCCCGGCCCAGGGCGGCCTGTGCCAGATCGGGTGAGAAGCGCCGCAGGGCCCCGGCCGCGCGCGCCCGTGTGGCGTCGTAGTCGGCCTTCACTGCCGCGTCGGCCAGCACGCGGGCCGCCAGCGTATCGCCGGGGCGGGCGGCCAGCTGGTCGATGGCCCAGGCTCGCTGCCAGAGATCCGGGTGGCGCTGCAGCAGCGTGGCGAGCCAGGCGGTGGGCTGGGGAAAGTCGAGCGTCTTCACCACCGCGTTCTCGTCGTCGAAGCTCACCATGGTGGGCGCGCTCCGGACTCCGTCGATCCGGACCACCTGCTCCCGCCGGTCGATCGTCACCCGTGCCACCACATCCCCCGCCGCGGTACCCACCCGGATCGCGATCGGGGCGCGGAATGCCTGGGGCACGCTGAAGCGGATGCCGGTGCTGTCCGCGGTCGCGGTATCCCGCTGGGTCTGTCGCACGGTGAGGACGAGGGCGGAAGCGGCGGTATCGTAGCTGGAGGCGACGGAAAACTCGGGATACCCCGACTGGTAGATCCACTGCGACCAGAACCAGGGCAGGCTCTGGCCGGTGGCGTCGAGCACCGCCTGGCGGAGGTCGTCGCTGGTCGCGTAGCCGTAGGCGTGGCTGGTGAGATAGCGGTTCATCGCCGCCCAGAATGGCGCCCGCCCCAGCTGCTTCTGCAGCATCCAGAGCACCAGCGCGCCTTTGGGGTAGACGTTGTTGGAATTCCAGGTGGCGAGCGGCGTCCGCCGCCGGGCGTCCTTCTGCAGGTATTGCTGATACTCGTCGAGGTAATAGTCCTCTTCCGCGTGGCGACCCTGCGTGGCGCCCCAGTACTGTCCCGGCATGAACTCCGCCATGCCCTCGTTGAGCCAGTAGTTGGCCCAGTTTTCCGCGGTGACCAGGTTGCCGAACCACTGGTGGGCCAGCTCGTGGGGGATGAGCGACTGGCGATACCACGGCCGATCGCGATAGGCGCGCGCATCGGGGAGCCAGTCCACCAGCGTGGTGGCGCTCACGTTCTCCATCCCGCCGACGAAGTCGGCCACAGTGACCTGGGCGTACTTGTTCCAGGGGAACGGCACCCCGGTGAGCCGGGCGTAGACCCGGATCATGTCCGCGGTCACCCCGAAGAGCGGCCGCGCCAGGGCGCTGTCTTCGGGATAGACGTAGTACTCCAGCGGCACCGGCCCGCGCTCGGCGATCCGGACGAACGGCGCCGCCGCGAGGCTGATGAGATAGGTGGATGCCGGGCGCTCCTGGGCCCAGTGCACCACTCTGGACCCACCGGTCCGCCGGTCGCTCACCAGCCGGCCGTTGGAGACCACGGTGAGACGCGCGGGCACGGTGGCGATGAGGTCCCAGGTGGCCTTGTCGTCCGGCGCGCCCCAGGTCGGGATCCACCGCGGGTTCCCGTCGGTGCCTCCGCCGCTGTAGACCTGCTGCGGCCGGTGCGGCAGTCCCGCCACTTCCTTGAAGAAGTAGAGCCCGCGGCCCTGGGTGATGCGTGCGTGGTAGGCGACGGTGAACCGCACCGTATCCCCCCAGCCGACAGCCTTCGGCAGCCGCACGACGAGCGTGTCGCCCGGGCGGTCGAACTTGAGCGCCTCGTTCGCTCGTCCGGTTACCGCACGCACCCCGAGCTTGCGCTCCATGTCGAGGCGCGCCGCATCGAACCCGTCGCGCTTCGCGACCAGCGTGGTGGTCACCCGGCCATCGAACGAGGTCGAGTCCCAGTCGAAGTTGGAGACCTCGATGCGCTGGTGGATCAGATCGTAGTCGTGGGATGGCGTGTCCCAACCGTTGACCACGCGCTCGAGATTGCTCTGAGCGGCGGCGGACTTGATCAGTAATGCCAGCAGGATGACGGCGAGGCGCAGGGGCTTCAGGGGAGCTCCGGTGCTGTATTCACCACGAAGACACGAAGACCACGAAGGTCACGAAGGACAACAAAAAGTAATGTGGGGGTGGTGGTGCGGCTTCGTGGTCCTTCGTGCCCTTCGTGACTTCGTGGTGAAGGGCCGCACAGACCCCGGCTCAAAGCGGCAATGCCAGTTGTGCCAGCGGAGCAAAGGTGTAGCGGTGGTGGCGGCAGGGCCCCTCGAGCGCGAGCGCCTCGGTGTGCTCGGGCGTCCCGTACCCCACGTTGGTCTCCCACTTGTAGACCGGATACCGCCGGGCCAGCCGGTGCATCAGCAGGTCGCGGACGGTCTTGGCCAGGATGGCGGCGGCGGAGATGGATTGGCAGCGCGCGTCGCCGTCGATCAGCGCGTCGTGGACGTACCCGATCTCGGGGAGCAGCAGGCCGTCGATGAGAATGCGGTGGGGCTGGGGAAGCGGAGTGCGGCGAAGCAGCACGGTGATGGCGCGGCGCATGGCGAGGGCGGTGGCCACC
>DASSML010000208.1:0-6209 GCA_035688895.1 Gemmatimonadales bacterium | reverse complement strand
CCGGCATCACGATGTCGCTGATGAGGAGGTCGACCTGCGCGTCGCCACGGAGGATGTCCAGCGCCTCCCCGGGAGTGGCGGCGGTGATGGCGTGGTAGCCTCGCCGCTCGAGCATCCGCGCGGTGGACACGCGCACCATCTCCTCGTCGTCCACCACGAGGATGGTCGGAGAGTGAGGCCTCGCCTCTCGGCTCATGCGCGGCGGTCCGCCCCGCCGGGTCGCCGTGGCCGCCCGGTCGGTGGGTCCTGCGAGGATGTTGAGCTGGGAACACCGAGAATCTGTCGCCCGTGGCGGAGTCGTCAAGTCTGGCCTCCGACTTGCCTTTCCGGCTCCCGATTCCCCGCCCATCCGGGTACAACGGCTCCCCAGGTTCAGGAGGCTTCATGGCGTCCAAGCGATTGGCAATCTTCACCCTAGCCATGCTGGCCGGATGCGGCGGCGGCGGGTCCGACCACGCGGCTGCCGATTCGCTGAGCCGCGATCTGCAACGGCTTCCGGTAGACTCCTCGGCGACCTTCGCGGACACCGCGACTCCGGTGGCGCAGCCGGTCGCGCAACCGGTTGCAGTCGCACCGAAGCCGCAGCCCAAGCCGAAGCCCAAGCCCGCTGCGCCCAAACCGGCGCCCGCTCCAGCTCCGGCGCCCGCGCCGAAGATCGTCAGCACGGGCACGGTGCTCGCGACCGCGCTCGACGCCGAGATCAGCTCGAAGGTGAACAAGGCGGGTGAGCGCGTGACCACCACGGTCAGCTCGGACATCAAGGATGCGACCGGGCGGGTGCTGATCCCGGCCGGCTCCAAGGTGACGATGACCATCAGCGAGATTCACGAGTCCGAGAACAAGGGCGATAAGACCGGCAAGCTCACCCTCACCCCGACCGCGGTGCAGATCAACGGCGAGAGCTACGCGCTGGCCGGCTCCGCGGTCGCGCTCGACCGCTACCTCAAGAGCCGCCCGACCAACGGCGGCGATGTGGCCAAGGTCGGCGCGGGGACGGCGATCGGCGCCGTGGCTGGGCGGGTGATCGGCGGCAACACCAAGGGCGCCGTCATCGGCGGGCTCATCGGTGGCGCGATCGGCACGCAGCGGGCGATCGAGACCCATGATCGCGACGTCATCGTGCCCGCCGGTTCGCGAGTCGAGCTGACGTTGTCGCAGGACATCGCGCTCTAGGCACGCCCTCGGCCGGACGACCCCGCCTTCACCGCTCGGATGGTCACCAGGAGCGGGAAGTCGGGGTCGTCGCGTTCCCGCTCGCTTTCACTCAGCTCCTCGGCCGCCATTCCGGTGAGGAATGCGATCGAGGTGAGGATGTTCCCGTAGGCCCGCACGGTGATCCGGTGCTGGCCGAACCGGTCGCCGAAGAGCTCGTGGCAGGCGGCCGGGGTGAAGCGCCAGTAATCCCGGATCGGCTCGAACTTCCGGATGGCGCGGCTCACGGTGGGGACGGTCGCCAGGAGGACGCCGCCGGGCCGGAGAATGCGGGAGGCGTGGCCCAGCGCCCCGCGGGTGTCGTAGATGAATTGCAGCGTCTGGGTCAGGATGAAGCAGTCGTAGCTGCCGGCCGGGACTGAGTCGGCCGAGGAAAGATCGGCCACGATGGTGGCCTGCGGGTTGGACGGATCCACGTCGAGCACGTCGGAGGTGGCCACGTCGCTGCCGAACCGGCGGGTGTAGTCGGCGTCCTTGACCTCGAGGACCCGGCCCCGGATGTCACCCCGGTGGGCGTCGAGGAAGCGCTGGACGTAGTAGCGGTCGATCGGGGTGCCTCGATCGGCGCCCCATTGCTGGCTCAGGGGCGTGAGACGGCGCAGCGTGCCGAGCCAGGCCGGACGGAGCAGGCGGCGGAAGCGTTGCCGGGATAGAAGCGCCATGGAAGCTCCGGACGAGGGAGATGCGGATCACCGGCGCGGCCGGCCGGCCCGAATATCTTATTCGCTATGTCGAGGGCCTTCGTCAACGAAGACGCCGGCGAGGCGCCGGGCCACTACCCACTCCCCGCTCGCGACGACCCCGGGTATCCGCTGGCGGCCGCGCAAGCGCTGCTCCGCGGCGCCGACCAGGGTGACACCCCCGGCGCCGAGGCCGCCACCGGCTACTTCTGGGGCGACCCGGCGCTGGTGCCCGAGGTCGAGCGGATCCTGGCCGAGGCGCGGGAGGACGGCAACGAGCGCCAGGAGCAGCTGGCCGAGCGGTATCTGCGCCGGGTATCCACCCGACCCCGCAAGCCCCCCACTCGTTGACTTCTCTGGGCTTATGCCCTATCTTCCGCGCGCGTTCGGGAAAAGCCCGGCGCGCCGCAGAACCAGCAACCAGAGATTATTCAAAGGGACCTGGCTCGAGTCAGGGCCCTTTTTTTTCTGGGGCGGGGCGGCGATCACAAGTCGGTAGGTACGGCATCACCGGACTCCGACGAACACACATTACCAGCAGGAGTACGACATGCGTACCACCGGCACCGTGAAATGGTTCAACGACGCCAAGGGCTTCGGCTTTATTACGCCGGAGAACGGGCAGAAGGACTGTTTCGTCCACCACAGCGCCATCGAGGGCAGCGGCTACAAGTCGCTCGCCGAAGGCGACAAGGTGGAGTTTGAGGTCGTGCAGGGCCAGAAGGGCCCCGCGGCGCAGAACGTGAAGAAGCTCGCGTAAGCGCTGACTTCGATACGGTCAACGGCGGGGCCGTCCGGGTAACCGGGCGGCCCCGTTCGTCGTTTCAGCTCCCCGCCGACCGCCGGAGCTCGGCCGAGCGGCGGTAGGGAAACACATCGAATACCTCCCCCTCGGCCAGGCGGCGCTGCACGCCCTGCCAGAACCCGACGTCCAACAGGTCGCCGTGGGCCTGGAGGAAGGCCTCGCGCACCGGCCCCGGCGGCACCAGGAAGCTGCGGAACTCCTCGGGGAAGACGTCCCCCTCCGCCACGTGGAACCACGGCTCGGCCGAGAACTCCTCTTCGATCGTGGTCGGCTCGGGCAGCGTGCGGAAGCGACAGTCCGAGAGCAGGCAGAGCTCGTCGTAGTCGTAGCAGATCACCCGACCGTTCCGGGTCACTCCGAAATTCTTGAGCAGCATGTCACCCGTGAAGATGTCGGCGGCGGCCAGGTCCTTGATGGCGGTCCCGTAGTCGATCACCGCGTCGCGAGCCGCCTCGTCGCCCGCATCCCGCAGGTAGAGGTTGAGCGGTGTGACCCGCCGCTCGGTGTAGAGCTGCCGCACGATCACCCGTTCTCCCTCCACCCTGACCGTGCCGGCAGCGACCCGCAGCAGGTACTCGAGCAGGTCGTCCGGGAAGCAGCGCAGGGGGAACTCCAGGTGCTCGTACTCCTGGGCGTCGGCCAGCCGCCCCACCCGGTCCCGCACGAACACGAAGTGGTACTTGTCCATCACCGCCTGGCGGGTGGTGTTCTTCGGGGCTCCGAAGCTGTCCTTGATGGCCTTGAAGACCACGTTGAACGCCGGCAGCGTGAAGACCGCCATCACCATCCCCTCGTCGCCCTCGGCGAAGGCGAAGCGGGCGGCCGGGTCCCGCAGGTGCTCCATCAGACTTCGATAGAGCACCGTCTTCCCGTGCTTGTTGTAGCCGATCGCGGTGTAGAGCTCGTCGAGGCGCTTGTTGGGCATGATCGAGCCGAGGAACTCGACCAGCGCCCGCGGCTGGGGCGCGTCCACCCGAAAGTAGGTCCAGCTGAACCCGAAGACGACGCTGGCCTCGTTCTGGGTCATGAGCACGGCATCGACCACGATCCCCCGCTCGGCGTGGATCAGCGGCAGCACCAGCGGGAGCACCACGCCGCCGGCCAGGATCCGGCCGACCAGGTACGCGCCCTTGTTCCGGTAGAACACCGGGCGCAGCATCTCGATGGTGACCGGGCCGGCGAGCCCCGTCTCACTCAGTCCGCGCCGCACCTGGGCCGCCACCAGCTCCGCGTCGCGCTCGGCCTGGGCCCAGGGTACCGACCACTGATAGCTCCGGAGCAGCCGCAGAAGCACGCCGCCGTCGGGGACGCCGGGGCCGTAACGCTCGGTCGGTGCGGGGGGCGCGTCGTCGGCGGACGGGGCGTCGGGATCGAGATACTCGATGGCCGCGTCCACCCCAACGGTGCTGAACACGCGCCGGGTGACCGAATTGAAGAACGTCTGCGCGATCTCGGCATCGCCCCGGTGGACCATCGCGCGGGCGTGATGGGTCTTGATGGCCGCCCACAGGGTGCGCTCCATCAAAGCGTCGTCGAGCAGGTCGCGCACGTCGGCCACAGCGTTGTCGAGGTGGACCCGGTAGAGCGCGAGGCGCGCGGTCGCGTCGGCCTGGGCGCCGCGCCAGTCACGCCGCTCGAACCGCTCCCGCGCCCGCCCGGTGATCTCCTCGAATCCCTGCCGCCATCCCTCGTGGGCCGCCAGGATCGCCGCCGCTGCGCGGGCTTCGACGCTTCGCTTGTCGCCCGGGGGCAACCCGGCCAGATTGAGCGTCGATTCCAGTCCCCGGTATCTCATCCGGCCAGCCTCGAAGGACGTGTGTCATGCCCAGCGCCACCATGCCCCGCTACCGCGATCTGACCCCTCCCACCGCCGGCGACACCATCGTGATGCGCGACGGACGGCTGGAGGTCCCGTCCCAGCCCGTCATTCCCTTCATCGAGGGAGACGGCACCGGCCCCGACATCTGGCGGGCCGCCCAGCACGTGTTCGACGCCGCGGTGGCCCGGGCCTACGGCACCAGCCGGCGGATCGTGTGGTTCGAGGTGCTGGCCGGCGAAAAGGCCAAGGAGCGCCTCAACAGCTGGCTGCCGGAGGATACCCTCGCCGCCATCGACCATCACCTCGTCGCCATCAAGGGCCCGCTCACCACTCCGGTGGGCGGCGGGTTCCGCTCGCTCAACGTGGCGCTCCGGCAGAAGCTCGATCTCTACGCCTGCGTCCGGCCGGTGCGCTGGTTCGAGGGCGTTCCCTCGCCGGTCAAGGCGCCGCAGGACGTCGACATGGTGATCTTCCGCGAGAACACCGAGGACATCTACGCCGGTATCGAGTATCGGGCCGGCAGCGACGAGGTCCGACGGGTGGTGGACTTCCTGCAGGGCCAGATGGGTGTCCAGACCATCCGGTTCCCGGCCACCAGCGCCATCGGCATCAAGCCGATCTCGGAGGAGGGCTCCAAGCGCCTCATCCGCGCGGCGATCGATTACGCCGTCGCCCGCAAGCTTCCCAACGTGACCCTGGTGCACAAGGGCAACATCATGAAGTACACCGAGGGGGGCTTCCGCGACTGGGGCTATCAGCTGGCCCGGGAGGAGTACGGCGCTGCCGAGCTCGACGGCGGTCCCTGGTGCCGGCTGCCCGGCGGAGTGGTCATCAAGGACGTGATCGCCGACGCCTTCCTGCAGCAGATCCTCACCCGGCCCAAGGAATACTCGGTCATCGCGACCATGAATCTCAACGGCGACTACATCTCCGACGCACTGGCGGCGCAGGTCGGCGGGATCGGGATCGCTCCCGGCGCCAACATCAACTACGTCACCGGTCATGCGGTGTTCGAGGCCACCCACGGCACCGCGCCCAAGTACGCGGGCCAGGACAAGGTCAACCCGGGCTCCGTGATTCTGAGCGGCGAGATGATGTTCCGTCACCTCGGCTGGGCCGAGGCCGCCGACCTGATCGTGTCCTCGCTGGAGAAAACCATCGGCCAGAAGCGGGTGACCTACGACTTCGAGCGGCTCATGTCGGGCGCCACGCTGCTCAAGACGTCGGAGTTCGCCAGGGCGATGGCGGAGAACATGAAGTAGCCGCTCAATCTCTCCCCTTCAACCGCCCCAGCTCCCGCCGATCCTTCTTCGTCGGCCGGCCCTTGTCGGGAACGAACGCGGCGTGGAGCGACTTGAGCTGCAGTGCCATCGCGTCCCGGGCGGCCCGACTGGCCGGAGTCTCCTCATAAAGCTCCGCCGCCGCCGAGGCGGGGCCGCGACGGGCCGAGAGCGCGCGCACCACGATATGGTGCTCGTACGGTCCCTGACGGATGCGGATCTCGTCACCCGGCTGCACCGGCCGCGCCCGCTTTGCGCGGTCGCCGTTCACCTGCACCTTGCCGCCGGCGATGGCATCGGAGGCGAGCCCGCGCGTCTTGTAGAAGCGCGCGGCCCAGAGCCACTTGTCGAGCCTGACGCGTCCGTCATCTTCGCGTTCGTCCATCGTTGAATCATACCCCCAAAGTGCAAGA
>DASSML010000207.1:0-2305 GCA_035688895.1 Gemmatimonadales bacterium | reverse complement strand
GCTTCGCGGCCAGGCGACGGGGCGTCAGGTCGAGGGCGCGAAGGTCGGGATCACCGCCAACCAGGGCCTCTTCGGCCACGGCTCGGCCGTGGTCCTGTCGGTGTGACCTAGGAGACTGCTGAACAAAAGGCGCGCCTCCCGCGATCCTCGAGTGGGCCTGAAATCCTGTGGGCATGCAGGGTGAGTCCGATCGGCAGCGTGAGCTGTTGGACGTGGAGTCGGTCGCTGGGCATCTGCTCGAGCCGGGCAGCGTGTTCGCGTTGCTGGCTGAGCACCGGGACCGGTTGTTCCCGAACGAGTTGTTTGCCGACCTGTTCCCCACCGGTCGGGGCCGGCCGTCGATCCCTGGTGAGGTGATCGCCTCGGTCATCGTGCTGCAGTCGCTGTACGGGCATTCGGACCGTGAGGCTGTCGATGCGTTGACGTTCGATCTGCGGTGGAAGGCCGCGTGTGGGTACGCGATCGACAAGCCGGGCTTCGATCCCTCGACGTTGACCTATTGGCGGCGCCGGTTGGCTGCGAGCGACCGGCCGCAGCGGATCTTCGAGGTGGTCCGCGACGTCATCAACCAAACCGGGGCGGTGGCGGGCCGTCAGCGTCGGGCACTGGATTCCACGGTCCTCGATGATGCGGTGGCCCGGCAGGACACGGTGACCCAGCTGATCGCCCAGATCCGGCGGGTGGGCCGTGAGGTGCCTGCCGCCAAGGACCTGATCACCGAACACTGCACCCGGCTGGCGGCGTTGACCGGGCAGGGCTACACCGCGACCGGGAAGCCGCCGATCGCGTGGGACGACCAGGCTGCCCGCGACGATCTGGTGTCCGCGCTGGTCGGTGACGCGCTCGCCCTGCTGGCCGTCCTCGATGTCGAGGCCATCGCCAAGGCGGGCGGGAAGCCAGCTGATGCGGTCGCGCTGCTGGCGCTGGTCGCCGGGCAGGACGTGGAGCCGGCCGAGGACTCCGATGGCACCGACGGCCGGTGGCGCATCGCGCGGAAGACCGCGCCGGATCGGGTGATCTCGACCGTGGACCCGGACACCCGGCACGCCCACAAGACCCGGGAACGGCGCCAGGACGGGTTCAAGGCGCACGTGGTCGTCGAGCCGGACACCGGACTGACCACGGTGTGCGCGTTGACCAAGACCAACGGACCGGCCAACTCCGATGCCAACGTGGGCGCCGGGCTCGTGGTGGCCGACCCGACCATCGGCGAGGGTCAGCGGGTCGAGGTGCTGGGGGACTCCGCCTACGCCACCGGCGACATGCTCCACGAACTGGACGCCAAGAAGTGGCTACCGCTCCTCAAACCGTGGCCCCTGCGACCTGCTGTCGAGGACGGCTTCACCATCGACGACTTCGTCCATGACCCGGCCACCCGAACCCTGACCTGCCCCGCAGGCCTGACCCGTCAGATCACCAACGCGGGCAACGCCACCTTCGGGACCGCCTGCGGCGACTGCACCCTTCGCGCGCGGTGCACCACCGCCAAGGACGGCCGCACCGTGCACGTCCACGAGCACGACCTACTGCAACGCCAGCACCGGACCCGCGCCGCCGACGACGACTTCCAAGCCGACTACCGACAGCACCGCCCGATGGTCGAGCGCTCGATCGCTTGGCTCACCCGCGGCGCCCGGCGCGTGCCCTACCGAGGTGTGGAGAAGAACAACAACTGGCTCCACCACCGCGTCGCCGCCCTCAACCTGCGACGCCTCCTCGCCATGGGCCTGACCCTGCAGAACGGATCCTGGACCCTGGCCTGACCGGACCGCCCGGGCCGGGCTAACCCCTTGCAGCAGACACCTACCACCGCACAGCACTAACCGAAGGCGGGGCGGAACGACCCCGTTGTCACCCAGAGTGCTGACCAGAAATGCCGCTCGACGGCCATGGCGGCGCTCCGCCCGCCACCCACGCCATCACCACCACCCAGATGACGCCTTGTTCAGCAGTCTCCTAGGGGGCCCGGCGGAAGCCGACGAGCTCGAAGCGCTCCTGGCCGCCGCCGAGATTCCGCTCGGAGACGATGCCGTAGCCGCGGACGTAGAGCTTCTGGGACACGACGCGGGGCTCGAGCCGGTTCCACTCCAGCGACCGGATGCCGTCCTCGCTCGTGACGGCCGGAGTGCGGACGCGCGCCCCCCGCTCGACGATCCAACCCTGGTCCTCGGCGACGCCGCGCTCGTACTCCTGCCGGAAGGCGTCGGTGACGTGCGGGTGGGCCGGCATGATCCTCCCGGCGACCGCACCGTCGACGCCCGCCTCCCACGACCCCTCGCGGTCGATCAGGTTCCCGTCGCGGTCG
>DASSML010000206.1:0-5861 GCA_035688895.1 Gemmatimonadales bacterium | reverse complement strand
CCCCTGCTCGGCGTGGTCACCGGGCGCGAGGCCGACATGCTCGAGCTCAAGGGCGGCCGCCGGATCTCCCCCTACGCCCTGACCTGCGCGCTCGAGCGCGTGGGCCAGCTGATCCGCTACCAGGTCACCCAGCTCGATCGGACCCGGGTCCGGGTCCGGGCGATCGTCCACCCCGACGCCGACCGGGCCGCCATGGCCGAGCGCATCCGCGGCGTGCTCCGCACCGAGGTGGCGCCGTTCCTCGAGGCCGAGGTCGAGTACGTCGAACGGCTGGCGCACGGACCGCGGGCGAAGTTCCGGGTGGTGGAACCGCTGGGCGCGGGAGCACGCGCGTGACCGCGGGCCGGCCCGAGATCGCGCCGGCACTGTCGGCGGTGTGGCGGCACGGGCGGGCCGCGGGCGCGGAGCTCCGGCTCTGGCAGGACGCGCGGCTCCGCCGGCTCGTGAGCCACGCCTACGACTCGGTGCCGTTCTACCGCCGGCTCTTCGACCGTCACCGGCTGCATCCCCGCCACGTCCGCGGAGTCCGCGACCTCGAGATCATCCCCTTCATCGACAAGGCCGAGCTGCGCCGCCAGCGCCCGGGCGACCTGCTGGCGCAAGGCCATGACCCCGCGGAGCTGCTCGAGGTGCGCACCAGCGGGTCCACCGGCGAGCCGTTCAGCATCCGGCGCACCTGGCTCGAGGACAAGCTCCAGTATCTGATCCGGCTCCGCGCCCTGCAGGGGCTGGGCATCCGGCCGCGCGACCTGATGGTCGCCGTGGGCGTGCCCCATCCGGAGAGCGGCGACAGCAAGCTGGTGGGGCGGACCCTGCGCGCCCTGGGACTCCATACTCGGGTGCTGCTCGACGGCCTGGCCGATCCGGTGCACATCGCCTACGAGCTGCGGCGGCTGCGGCCCGACGTGGTGGTCGGGCTGCCGGGGATGCTCAACCGGCTGACGGCGCCCGAGCTGGCGGGCGCGCTGGAGACGGTGCGGCCTCGGCTGGTCGTGGTGGGCGGCGAGGTGACGACGCCGGCGATGCGGGCCCGGCTCGGACGCACGTTCAACGCCCCGATCTACGAGACCTACGGCAGTCACGAGTGCCCCCTCATCGCGGCCGAGTGCCCCTGGTCGGGGACGCTGCACGCCTGCGAGGACGCGGTGCTGGTCGAGGTGTTGCGGGACGGCCGGCCGGTCGAGCCCGGCGAGCAGGGCGAGGTGGTCGTCACCAACCTCCACGCCTACGCCATGCCGTTCATCCGCTATCGGATCGGCGACCTGGCCACCCGCGCCCCGGCCTGCCCCTGCGGCTCGCCGTTCACCGCGCTCGGCGCGGTGCAGGGCCGGATGATCGACTACTTCCCCCTTCCCGACGGCCGCCTGCTGCATCCCTACGAGATCGTGACTCGCCTGGTGTGGGGCAGCCAGGGATGGATGCGGCAGTATCAGCTGGTGCAGGAGCGACGGGACTGCGTGGTGCTCTACGTGGTAGCGGAGACCGCGCCGACCGAGGAGCAGGTGGCCGAAGTGGCCCGCACGGTGCGCCCGGTACTGGGTGACCGCGTGCGCTTCGAGGTCCGCCCCGTCGCCCGCATTCCGTTCGAAGCCACCGGCAAGCTTCGTCCTTCGCGCTCCATGGTCCGGTCCGAGTACGACCAGGCCGACTCTCAAACGCTCTCGGCATGACCCGAATCTTCATTCACTGCGTGGGATCATTGCGCTCGCTCCAGACCCTGGACGCGGCCATCCCCGGCTTCGACCGCTACCCGGAGCGGGCACTGCTCCTGGCCGAGCCCGGCGACCTGGTCTGCGTGAGCGCCCCGGTCGATGCCGAGTACCTCGCGTACCTCGCCGGCCTCGGCATCGGTCCGCGAGCCGAGGACGTGATCGTGGCCGAGGGTACCGGTCCCCTGGCGGAGCGACTCGGTGCATCGCCCGGGCCAGTGGTGGAGCGGCTCCACGGGCTCGGCAGCGAGATGGTCTGGATCGAGCCCTACGCGGCCAGCGACGCGGCGTTCGCGTTGGCGGCAGCGCTCCGCCGCGAGAGCGGCGCGGCGATCCGGGTGCGCGCCGGCCTGCCCGAGATCACCGCCCACGCCGATCAGAAGCACATCATGCGGGAGCGGGCCCAGGCGCTGGGGATTCCGGTGGCGGACGGGGAGGTCGCGATGCTGGCCCATGCCGGCGGCCGCCGCCGCGGCGACCTCGGGCCGGTGCGCAACGCGATCGAGCGCCAGCTCGGCCTCACCGGCCGGGTCATCGTGCGCGGAAGCTCGGGCGCCTCCGGGTCGTCCACCTTCGTCGTGGGCCGCGGCGGCGACGATATCGACGGCGTGCTCCGACGGATCGCGCTCCGGACCGACAATCGCTGCTACCTGGTCGAAGCCATGGTCGAGGTCACGGCCAGCCCCAACCTCATGCTGGACATTCCCGCCAACGGCGGCCCCATCGAACCGGCCGAGGTGAGCGACCAGCGCTGGGGCCGAACCCTGGTCCACGACGGCAACCAGAGTCCCAGCTGCGCCCGCCTGCTGGCGCCGATGGAAGGCTGGGCCCGCATGCTGGGGTCGTGGCTCCGGCGCGAAGGGTACGTGGGGCCGGTGGGATTCGACTTCGTCGAGTACCGCGACCGGCGCACGGGTGGGCCCGCGGCAATCCTGGCCGAGGTGAATCCGCGGGTGAACGGGGCCAGCTATCCCCTCGCCGTGCGTCGCCGACTCGCGCCGCGGGCGGCTTTCGTCTCCGGCACCGTGCGGACCGGCGCCCGGTGCTTCGCCGACGTCCGGACGACCCTGGGCACCCTGTTGTTCGATCCCGAGCGAGGCAGCGGCGTGGTGCCGTATGCGACCGGCAGCCTGGCGCAGGGCCGATGCGCCTTGGTGGCGCTGGCCACCTCGCGCCTGCGCGCGGCCGAATTGTACGGCGCGGCTCGTAACCGACTGGAGGCGGCATGGGCAGCAGCCTGATCACCCGTGGGCGCAGCGCGGTCTCTGCCGCCATGGTCGATGCGTTCTATGCCCGGGCGAAGCGGCACCGCCGCACCAGCTGGCAGACCCTCTTCATCGGGGTGACCGGCAGCGCGGGCAAGACCACCACCAAGGACCTCATCTGGGCGGCGCTCAGCTCCCGCTCGCTGGGGCTCAAGAGCCCCGGCACCCACAATGCCTCGCACTGGGTCCCTCGCGTCGTGCTGCAGGTGCGGCCCGACCACGACTTCTGCGTGATGGAGCTGGGCGCCAGCGGCCCGAGGAGTCTCGACCGGCCGATCGCGCTGGTGCGCCCCAAGGTCGCGGTGGTGACCAACATCGGCGGCGACCACCGCTCCAGCTTCCGCACCCTCGAGGCCACCGCGGCGGAGAAGGGCAAGCTGGTCGCGGCGGTGCCGCCCAACGGGCTGGCCGTGCTCAACGCGGACGATCCGTTGGTCCTCGACATGGCTCGCCGCTCGCGGGCCCGGGTGATCACGTTCGGCCTGGCGGAGGGGGCCGATGTCCGGGCCGAAGAGGTCTCCAGCATCTGGCCCGACCGGCTCAGCTTCGTGGCGAGCTATCGCGACGAGCGGGTCCAGGTCCAGACCCGCTACTGCGGGGCGCACTGGGTGCACGCCGTGCTCGCCGCGCTGGCGACGGCGGTGGGACTCGATCTGCCGCTGCAGGCGGCCGCCGAGGCGATCGGACGGGTGGAGCCGTGGTCAGGCCGGCTGAGCCCGGTGGCGGTCGGGAGCGTGACCTTCATCCGGGACGAGTGCAAGGCGTCCCTCTGGTCGGTGAGTCCCGCGCTCCGGTTCCTGCGCGAGGCGAGGGCGCCGCGCAAGATCGCGGTGATCGGCACCCTCAGCGACTATGCCGGACGCGCCTCGTCGGTGTACGCCGGCGTGGCGCGCGAGGCGCTCGAGTCCGCCGACGAGGTCCTGTTCGTCGGCCCGCAAGCCCGCCGCTCGGCCGGAGCACGCACCCATTTTCGCGCGGCCTCGCTCCACGCCTTCGAGTCGCTGCGGGAAGCGAGCGCCTGGCTGGAGACCAATCTCCGCCCCGACGACCTCGTGCTGCTCAAGGGCTCGCAGCGGGCGGACCACCTGCTCCGGCTGCTGCTCGCTCGCGAGGGGCCCGTCGCCTGCTGGCGACAGCAGTGCCGTCGGCTCAAGTTCTGCGACCAGTGCCTCCTGCTCCGCGTCCCGGAGCTTCCCCTCCCGCGGCTCGGCGTCCTCGCGGGCCCGCTGGAGCCGGCTGGTGGCTAGGGTCGGAGAGGGCGGCGCGGCATGACCGTCGTCGCGTCGGCCGACAGTCTCGCCGAGGCCGAGTGGAATCGGCTCGCTCGGCGGGGCTTTCACCTGCACCGCTGGCACCGGATCGCGGAGGCCTGCGGGTGGGTGCCTCGCCATCTGGTCGTGCGCGATGACGGCCCTGACGTGACGGTGGTGCCCGCCTGGCTCGCCCGACAGCCCGCCCTGCACGACCTCCACGATCGCTGGATGGGGCCGCTCCGCCCGCTCGAGCGGGTCGGCCTCGCGCTCCGGCCGGTGCTCACGGTGCAATCCCCCTTTGCCCAGGTCAGCGATCTCCTCGGCGCGACGCCGAATCGCGCCGGGCTGGCCGATCTGTTCGACCGGCTGGAGGAGACCGCCGACCAGGAGGGCGCCCGGGCAGTGGTGTGGCCCTGGGTGGACGCGGGTGCGGAGGCGCTGATCGCCTGTGCCCGCGAGCGCGGCTACGCGGTGCTCTACGCCGGGGCGACCGCTCGGCTCCCGATCCGCTGGGGGACGTTCGAGGACTACGTCGCGAGCCGGAGCAAGTCGGTGCGCCGCACCGTCCGCGCCGATCTGACCGCCTTCCGGGACGCGGGGCTCCACGCGGTCGCGGCCGAAGACTTCCGCGCGGCGGCACCGGCGATGGAGTCGCTCTACCGCGAGGCGTACCGCCGCCGCAACGAGCGGGAGCCGCGGATTCCGGCCGGCTGCTTCGAGCGGCTGGCCGACACGCCGTCGCCGGGCCTGTTCGCGCAGCTCACCTGGGGCGGTGAGCGGCTGGTGGGCTGCAGCATCAACCTGGCGGCGGCGGGCGTGCTGGAGGGGACCTTCGCCGCCTTCGCCACGGGACACGAGGGCGGCCCGGCCTACCTCAACGACCTGGTCTATCAGCCGATCCAGTTCGCCATCCGCGAGCGGATCCGGGCCATCGATCTGGGCAGCTCGGCGCTCTACCCGAAGGTGCTGCGGGGCGCGCGCCTCCGCCGACGGATGGCGCTGGTGCGAGGCAGCAGCCGGCTGATGCATCGGGTGCTGCGCCGGCTGGGACGAACGATGGCCCAGCGACAGGAGGAGAAGGAGCGGCGCATGCTGGGTGCGCTCTGGTCGCCCGGGTGCTACGACGATGGTGAGGACGAGGCGTGAGCCGGCTGGCCCGCTACGTCCGCGACTGCCGGACCTTTCCGGCCGATGCCCGGATCGCCTGGAGCAACGAGGGCTGGCGCGGGGTCTGGGAGGCGATCGCCTCCCGGACTCTGCGCAAGGTGCTCCGCCGCGACCGCATGATCCTCTTCGCCCAGGGCCTGGACGATCTGCCGGAGACGTGCTCACCCGACGACGTATCCGTCACCCGGCTGCTGCCTCGCGAGCTCCCGATGCTGGCGTACCTGGTGAGCCGGCGGGATCTGGACGCGTTCCGCGCCCTCCTGGCTGCCGGCCGAATCGGGGTCGTCGCCTGGCGGGGCGGGCGCGCGGTGGGCTACGCCTGGATGGCCGAGCGGCTCGGGCCGGATGTGACCCGCTGTCCCATCCCGCTTCCCGAGGAGGCGGTCTACCTCTGGGACCTCTACGTCCTTCCAGCCGAGCGCGGGCAGGGGATCGGATCGGCCCTGGCGACGGAGCGGCTGAGCATC